>JAHENU010000001.1 GCA_018609855.1 Candidatus Nanohaloarchaea archaeon
GGAAGAACGGTCTCTACTTTCGGCTGGTACAGTCTTAGGGGTGCAGGTCAGATTGGCGGGCGGCTGAGGCCAAAGGCGAGGCAGTCTTCCTGGAATCCTTCTTTGCCAATGTTTGTCGTCTTCTGGAAGCTCTGCCCGGCGCTCGGAGGCAGAGGGGCCACGCATTCTCTGGCTAAAGTGGAGGCAGCTGAAACGGCGATGAGCACCCCAGTAACAATAATTATCAGCACATTCTTTCGCAAATTGAGTTTCATAGTGACTTGCTATCGCCACCTTCAGTGATCCTGACCATTCTTGACATTTCGGGGAGCAGGTCAGAAGTTCAGGGGCGAGCCTAAGCCGAGTTGTTCAACAGCCCCGTCGAACGCCGGTTTTGTCTCTATGTTCTATAGTTATACCATAGACCAAGAGCCCATATACTGAGTGAAGTCGAATGTCCTTGTCGAGCCCTCGCGAGATATCTAATCTGTTCGTGGACATCTTGATTGCGCCATTGAGGATACCAATCTTGATCATTGATACAGCGAGTTGACCATTCATCGTCGTGAGTGTGCCACCAGCTACCATTATGCTTTTGCATGTCCAAAATATACCTAAATTCTTTCCTCAGCATACCCAAGTCCCATCCTGAAAATCCCAGAAACGCAATCCTTTCAGCATAGAGATCATAGCATACTTTCCTCTGACAGTATTTCACCTCATTGTATAATTTTTCCCTGAGTGTAGTTAACATCTGCTCAGCCTCATGAACCCTGAGCCCTAGCTTGACGCAGAAAGTCCAAATCAAAATTTGATGAGTTAATGTATATCCCCATCCTGAGCCCTCTCGAAGCCATTCTTCATCTTCTTGTGTCATTTTTTCTTTAATCACGTTCCAGAGTGCCATATTCGATCGTTTCATATCAATCTTGTACAGTTCATATAAAGTGGATGGTATCTCGACACATGTATGTCTCTTCTGGCCAACTGTAGTCGGTGGAAGCGGCAGAGGATCTCCTCTGATAATATTTATTACGTTCCGAATTAAATCCAGTAACTCCTTTGGATAGATTAACGTGGAGGGAGGACTTTCTTCATATAATTCCAACAGTTCCTCAGCCTTAGCTTTGTCATAATGCAGCAGACCGCTGAACGCACACATAATAGCGTCGGGTGGCATATCGTGTACATGGCGTGTCATCCAGCGTATCGCATCGTCAATGCTGGCAGAAAGCTCGTTGGGGCTTAATGTTCGATCTTCCATATCTCACCGTCGAGTTGTGTCGTGAATTTTCTCCATATGCTTATCGCCCATCTGGATGCACACGATGACTGACCAATGGTTCCTTCAGGTGACGGCTTGTTTGCCCTCTCGGTAGACCTCGCCCAATGCGAGGTCGAAAGGCTGTCGTTGCTCCAACTATCGCTCGACAAAGTCCACCACGTCCGTCAGTTCTGCGCAGCCATGGTTGCGCGTGACCGCTTCGTGCAGCCTCCACCGGATCCGCTCCACCAGGTTGCTCTTGGACAAATGCGGAGTGGTCGCTTGCAGAGCATAGAGACAGTCGTCCAAAGGCAGCAAGGTACGTCTGCGGAACTCCACAACCACCCTCTCCTCATCGTTTGTCAGCACGTTGGAATACCGCTGTTTTGGACCCATTTGGCATCATGAACGAATTCGCGTCGCTTCCACTTGGCCACAGTCTTCGGATTGCTCCCGTACCGTTTGGCCAACACCGCTATGACCTGACCCCGCTGGATGGCTCGACGAATGGCCGCCGTCGTTCGGGCACTGCCGTGTCATCATTGTCCCACAAGGCCTCCTTGGTTGGAAGCTTGTCGTATCCTACACCACCTCCACCGTGGAACCAAACACCTAGTGGACCTAGATCACTTTATTGGTATTCTTCATAATTATTCCTCAGCAAATTGCCATATCCTTCGAATGAATTGGGAAAGGATGAGGTGTAGTGTTGATTGACACCGGAAATGCATCACTATAGGTATACAGTCTTTCGCCACCCATGTGTGTATAACCATGCTCTACTTCCATAGGCTGCATTCCTGGTATTATCACTTTCACTACACACAACCCATGTTCGCTAAGGAAATCTGGAGTTAAGTCCGCTATGAGAATATCAAGGTCTTTAGCTAAAATCTGAGAAGCCAGACTCTGCAAAGTCCCATCATTGTTAGGTATCGTGCTTATATCATTCAGTGGCCTGTTGAACGGAGGATTCAGTAAGAAATCTAGCTGATCGAAATTTTCACCAATATATTCTAAGCGTTCCCACTGCACATGGTCCTCATTGTACAACTGTAACCTCACATCCTCGGACTTACTGATATGTAACATCCAATCGTTTTCTACCAGTTCTTCCAGTGCTTGATCAAGTGCCTCTGCAGGATCCAGACTCGAGCCTAATCCAAATGTAACAAAAGGAGGCGCCGCAGACTTTGCAAGAGCTACAGTCAAAAGAGTAGGTAAGCCTATATCTGTAGTAATATCATACACATATAGATCCGCATTTTGCCGCTTTAATACTTCGTTTGCTACACACTGCCAATAGTGCAGTCTCTCAACCTTGAAGTTCACCTTGGGCGGATGGATTTTTAGCAGCCAGGTGAGCATGAAGCTGTCTTTTGCAACTATATCACATATTCCTCGAGAAATGGCCTCTTCGAGGGTGTCACCACAGCCTAAGCCTGTGGGTTGGGGGATCATTAAGCGGTCAGTTGCTAATCGCGGTTGGAAGGGCATATACACAAATGTAGCAGGTACAAACAAAGCGCAATCGTCCTTCAATGAATATGCTGAACGCCAGGTTATGACGTTATCTACATGATAAGGACTGAATTCAAACCCTGACTGCGTGTATTGGTAGGCTGAAAAAAGCGGAAATGAATGAGGATGTATAGCTTGAGATCTTATAGAATTATAGTCTGCATAGATTAACTCGTCTTCGTTATACAGTGCTGAACAGTATGTTTGAACAAGTTTCTCAGTCACACGGGCTAAAGCATCAACTTGGGTTTTACCTCCACCAAATGCACAGAGATGGTTGTGAGCATCACAGGTTGGAATAGACACAGGTGTAAGGTCTTCCAGTTCTCCATAGAACATCATATATCCTGGGCTCTGCTTAACGCACAACAGTCTGTGTATTATCCCTTGGAGCCTTAATTGGTCTAGTATGTGCCTAATGCCAGACTCATCCATACTGTTAGTAAGAACGTCGAGAGACTAAAGCCGGGCATATGCCCGAATTGATTGCCTAAGGTTTCAGACGGTAACTCGGCAATATCCTGAGATACAGTTGTGGGCACTCGATGATATCGTCTACGGTAGGTAATAGGAGGACCAATCCAATAGCAGCTTCTTGGATTAGTCCTCCTGTAGCTAGAGTATGGTGCCTTCAGATAGATAGCGGGACATACTCAAGTGTTATTTAAAGATCTTGGTCACAATAACCCAGGTATGATCGCCGTCGTCAGCTGCAACGCCAACTCCAGTCAGTGAATCTATGTTCAAGACGTTTCGAACGCCGTTCTCAATTGTCTCTTCCCTAGTGACAGGGTTTGCAGAGATACGCAGGTTTTCCCGTAGAAATCGCAACCCCGCCCTTTCGATTTCTTCACCACCAAATGTCGTAGTGGCTCTAATGTTCTCTAGTAGGTTTAAGAACTCGAGGCCGGATATTGTTTCGCCCTCTTCGAGCACAGCTTCTATTTCTTTGTTTAAATTGACCACAAATTCTTCTGATATGTCGCCAAACCTTGGACTAGGACATTCGCTTTGCCCGCTCACACGAGTTGCTGTACCAGCGGTTGTAGCCGCTGCTATCGCTGTAGCACTTGCGCTCTTTAAGAAAGACCGCCGACCGAGCTTTTCTACAGTGTGACTAAGATCGGCCATTTTATCCCCCCCAGGTAGAACAACAAAGATATTCAAAGCTATCATAGAGTGAGGGTATCGTCAAGGGTTAAGTGGAGTTGACTCGCTTCCGTGAACACTGACCTGCCCCCATTCATCGGACCAATTCCAGAGTTAGGGATTCGTCCTTTGGCTGTTCCCTTGGCCCATCGGGCCAGGTGAGGGCCTTGAACTCCGCCGGGGTGGCGTAGCCCAGGCTGCTGTGCGGTCGTTCCGCATTGTAGTGTCTCCGGTACCGTTCCGTGATCACTTGCGCCTCCGCCGGGCTGAGAAACCACTCCCGGCTCAGGCACTCGTCCCGCAGCTTGCCGATGAAGCTCTCCGCCACGCCGTTCTCCCAGGGCTTGCCCGGGGCGATGTAGACCGGGCCGACCCCGCTCTTGTCCAGCCACCCCTGCACCGCCTGCGCCACGAACTCGGGGCCGTTGTCGCTGCGAATGTGGTCCGGCGCGCCGTCGCGATCGATGAGGCACTGGAGCGTCTCGATCACCCGCTGTGCATCGATCCGTGGTTCCACCGTCAATGCCAGAC
>JAHENU010000002.1 GCA_018609855.1 Candidatus Nanohaloarchaea archaeon
AATGGAAATATTCACTTTCATGTGATATGCGATAGGCGAATTAATTGGCGATTGTTGAGGGACAAATGGAATGATCTACTTGATAAGTTACAATATATTGATGAGTTTGAAGCGCAACATGGCCACAGAGACCCGAACAGTACAGATGTGAGACTGCTCAAAAAAGTTAAGAATGCAAAGGCCTATATCGCTAAATATTGCTCTAAGGGACAGACTGGAAGGCCAATGTGTGGTAGGTTGTGGGGATGCTCCAAGAGATTAAGAGATTACGGGAATATGACAGTCGACTTTGAGGCACAGGACATTGAACGGATCCATAATTATTTAGAGCTAAATTGTTATGCTAAATATGATGATGATTACTTTACTCACTATGTCTGTAACGCCCAAGACGTATTATCCCAGGTGTCTCAAAGATTGAAGGCCCGATATATTGAAAGATTAGACCTACTAATATCAGATACATGCCAGGAGCCAACACCACCAGAACCACCACCACCACCCAATAATCCATTGAAAGAATCAAATGTCTGTGTCAAGCCACGAAAGCAAAGCGCTCAACCAGGCACGCATCGCTCAACGTCCCCCTTACATTAATCTCACAAATCACAGATCAGTCAATAACCCCGCTCAAAGCAGGGGCAAGGTGGTCAGCCTTGCGCCATCCCTGCAGGTGCATCAGCACTCGTTCGTTCCAGCAGCCAAATAACTCAGCCCGATTATTTGCAGAAGCAATTTATTGAGCCGGTAATATTGCCCGGTAGTAACCGCCCAATAACCGGCTCATATAAATTGTTCAGCAAATAGCAAGCCCGCATGTTATTTGGCCGCTTCCACTCACTGCGACACTTCTTTAACATAATTGTCTTGTCTTATAAGACACTTTGATTTTTTCGGAACTTACAAAATGCTCATATATGGCTCACAATGAACAATTGATCAATCATTCATTGAAAAGTGTTTCCGTGTCTTATAACACCAATTATGTGTAAATAAGCACGGCAACGCACAGGCTGACCACCTTGCCCCTGCTTTGAGCGCCTCACTCTCTGATACCCGCATCACAGAAAGTTCACAACATGCCAGCTTGCGCGAGTGCTTGGTTGAGCGCTTTGCTTTCGTTTGCGATCGTTAATAAGATCAAGGCAGGCAGTTAGGGGGAAGGGTCGGACGATCGTGGCCAGGTTGCGATCGACTATATCGAGTTATGTGATTAAATGACGTTTTTGTATCTTCGTTGTTAGTTAGTATCATTCATGATCACATGAGTAAGAATCAAGACAGACTTTTCGACTTCTCACTGGTGTTCATTGTGACGCTGATTGCGATCAAGGTGATCGTGGCATTAGGTTGGTTCGATCAGTCGCAACAACGCGACATAATGGAAGCAATTGGAGCGGCAGCAGTAGGAGCGCTATCAGTGCTAATTAAATGGATAGCCCAGGAGCTACGATCAAAAGTGAGGAAGAAGCAGAACGAAAAGGGAAAGGAGTCATAATGGCCATCTTGCTCACAAATCGGTCCGATGTGGTTCTAAGTGATCCCGATATCCTACGGACTAACTCCGCTCCAAATGTGAGCGCACAGATCAGCGGTCTGTGTTTGGAAGCATCTAAGTGGGATCCAGGTGCAAGGGTGGTAGGGGATATCGTGACCAGGTGTGGCCAATTACCTCAGGCCCTTCTCGCTATAGTGTACATTCAGGCTAAGAGCGGAGCTCGTATCAGTGAGGTACTAAAGATTCGTAACTGGGACATGAATAAGAGGGGGTTGGTTACTATTCAGGGGCTAAAAGGATCGAAAGATCGATTAGTTGATGCTTCTCTGATCATGCCAGTGTTGAGCGAATGGCAGGAGAAGGGTTACAATCCTTTTCGGCAATATTCACGCTTTCAGGTATATAGGTGGTACAAAAAGATCGGACTGACAGGGGTTAAGCAGGGCAAGAACCGAAAGGCTACAACTCACATATTTCGCTACCTTATGGCCCGTGATCTACAGGACGAGGGACATAAACTGGAGCAAATAAGCGAGATGCTTGGGCACAAAGATTCTGATAACACTCAAAATTATCTTCAGTATGGGAGCTAATCTGTCATATAGTAAAAGGCCTGAAATGAAAATAGAAGTAATTGTATTCTTCAGGGCAGATACGCTAAGAGAATTGCTCAGTGACGTTGATACACATCCAAAAGCGATAGGTATAACGACTGGGAGTAATACTAAGGACATGGATAATAATATCTTAGGAGGTAGCTTTGGTCGAGATAACTATAATAGATTATTGAATGCGCTAAATGAAGGTCACGAAAGCGTACATCTATCGTTTGATCTAAGAAATTATGAAAACGCAACAGCTTTCATTAAGGCGTTAGGGTTAGAGCGTTATAGACAATCCTAGTAAATTATAAAAAGCAATAAGTTGTTCAAGATAATTAGCGCATGAGCGCTAAGATTAGTATATTGTATAATCAAAATTGTGTCAATCATGGGCAAAATTCGTCAAGGCATCTTAGGCGGTGTAAGCGGTCAAGTAGGCAACGTGATCGGTGGATCATGGAAGGGCATCGATTACGTTCGCGTAAAGCCTGCATCCGTTAGCAATCCTAACACTACGGCTCAACAGCAGCAACGTGGTGCATTCTCTCAAGTAGTTGATGACGCTAGACTCTTGTTGTCGTCTGTTCTGCAACCTTATTGGGACTCTTTTGCCAACAATCAGAGCGGATTCAACCGGTTCATATCAAAGAATATCTCTGAATATGATCAGAACGGCCTGGTCACTCCAGGCAACATTGATATGGCCCTGGGGACCCTTGTTGGAGTAGCAGGGCTGCAATTCAGTTCAGATAGTGGGGCAGGAGAGCACGATGTGGCCTGGGACGACAATACCGGTCAAGCAGATGCTCAATCAACTGATGAAGCTGTGGTAGTCATCTATAACCAAACGCAAGATTATTGGTTAGTTGAAGATAGTGGTACTCAACGGAGTAACACTGGTCTTGTTGTTACTGACTCCAATGTCGCTTCCAATGACTCTGTGTATGGTTACTTATTCTTCAAGCGTCCAGACGTGAGTAAGGTGAGTGACTCATCGAATCAGAACGCAACAGCAGCATAACCCTACCTGCTTAGATGATTTGATGCAAGAAAATCTATGGCTGCAGTTATGCGGGTTTGCATTTCCGGCATATAAGCTATAGATTTGTGATGATATGAGGAGGTAACAGGCTCTGCAGAGATGCAACCTGTGAGCGCCTCATATCTCATCTCAAGCAGGCTGTGGTTAGCCTCTTTGACTGATCCCTGTCGGTGTCACATCGGCAGGGATTTTCTTTTGCATTGACATTTTGTCTTGCTATATTTGATATAAGTCAAAGGGGAAATATTTCCCACCAAATCAAAACCACAGCC
>JAHENU010000003.1 GCA_018609855.1 Candidatus Nanohaloarchaea archaeon
CGCGTCGTGAGCAACCGACTGTTAAACGTTGGCCTGGACAACATAGTAGCCAAGGACGAGATCGTGGCCATCGCCCGCCCGGACTCTTTACCCATCAAGCAGCTGGTGAACGCCAGCGAGGAAGCCAACAAGCTGATTGATCTGACTCGCGGCCGCAAGCGCCGTTCCGTCATCGTCACCAGCTCTGGCTACCTCATTCTCTCGCCGCTACGCACCCCCACCTTAGCCGATCGCTACGATGAAACCACCTAGAGGTAAGGATTTAACACATAGTGAACGAAAACCAGCAGCGCCGTGCTGAGATCATAAAGGCTCTGTATGATCGCTCCTGGCAGAACATCAGTGAGCGCCGATCATATGAGTGGCGCGCCGCTTATATGGTCTGGATTGCTCTAGCTGCAATCATCGTATTGGCTGTACAGAATGAATTATCAGTTCAACCTATCAGCATCATTGGAATTGGTATCATTGGGCTCTTTCTGTGTCTCCTGCATACCCGTTGGCTGAACGGGCTGCAAAAGCAGCATAGCCTGGAAGTAAAGAAAGCGATCTTCTATGAAGAGTCACTTCGTGGGCTAGCTGACGTTACGCTCAATAAGAACCTAGCCAAGGAACTAGAAGCGAGAAGACAGACGCAAGAATCTTTGTGGACGGATTGGTCAGCCAGTGTACAACTTGGGGTAACATATACATTATGGATAGCCAGCATACTCATACTCTTTCTGATACACTAAACTAGTCAACAGAAGGGTACGAACCGATTTGCAACCAACTTTAAGAAAGGAGCTTGATTAATGGCCGAACGTGCCACCATTACGATCTATCTCCCGCAAAAGCACCAAGAGAGTCAGGTACTGGAGCGGCTGCAGAAACTCGCCAAGAAGCGCGACCGCTCCGTCAACTACCTTGCCGTCCAAGCCATTCTTCAATACTTAGAACAAGAAGAAGGCTAGAATACGCAAAGATCAGCCGGACAAATACAAACAAGATGTAGTTTGACTGATATCTAGGAAAAGGCGGAAATGTCACAGCGAAAAAGCTCAACTGGCAATAATAAACCATATAGCTCGTTTATTGTGTCGCTATGGTCAACGATATTCTATCTACTCCGCTTCGTCTCGCTCCTAACAATTATTAGAAAAGCCTTCCCGTCGATATTCAAATCAGGTTATGGATATGTCGTTGTCGAGGTCTGGGTAATAATACACACTGTACTTGCTATGGTTGCAGCCATTACAGTTTACCTGCATCCCGAAAATGTTGTGGCGACGATATTCCTCATCTATGGCGCTCTTCGAATTTTCGAAATTGTAGTTGTTCAAGTAAATATATTACTGTTCGACGAATTTAGAGCACGCAAGGCTGGCAAACCTTATAGCATACGAGGGTACCGAAGAATAGTACTGCTTCTTCTGCACAACTATGCTGAAATCGTGTTCTGGTTTACTGGGACCCTTATGTTTTTGCATCATGCCTCACATTTAGAAATTGACAATTTTAGTTTGGCCACTGCATTCCGGCAAGGCATTCTCCAAATGGCGAGTTTTTCCTCAAGAGAGCTACATCCTGTTGATCTCTATGCTTCATTAGTTCTTTTACTTCAAACGGTTGTGGGAATATTCATGACGATACTTACACTTGCGCGCTTTGTCTCTTTAATGCCCGCTCCATTGACTCAAGAACCATACGAGAGACCATCTCAACAAGAGGAATAAAGAACTAATCCTGATAACCAGACATTACGATACCAGTCCACGCCAATCCCACCACCTCAAATCCTTGACCTGTTGGAGAAGCGGTGATATCCTGCCGGACATTACAACCATAAAGTCTGTGAGCAGCCATGTTCTCTGAAGCCTACAAGAGTGTCAGCGAATTTACGCGACCAGTAATCGTATCCATGCGTTATTACAACGGCACTGTTAAGAGTGCGGTTGGGACCTACATCATTCTAAATGAAGAGGGCTGGATTCTAACTGCAGCCCACCTTCTTCAACCATTCCTCAAAGCTCAACAAGACCAAAAGGCGATTGCTGCTTTCGAACGATCAAGAGAAGATGGCAACGATGAGCAAGAACTCCCGGAAAATGCACAGCAATGGATCACAAACCTGTCGTACTGGTGGGGTGGTGACAACCTAAAGCTAGAAGGCAATGTTGCATATAATGGAAAGCTAGATCTAGCGGTTGCCCAGTTGGACTTTCCAGATGCGGCAAACTTGAGCTATTTCCCAATACTGAAGAATCCCACACAGAACATAGATCCGGGGACCAGTTTATGTAAGCTGGGATATCCTCTGTACAAGCTAGAACCGTCATTCAACGAACAAAGTAATACGTTTGAGTTTCCAGATGGAACACTTCCGATTCCCAGGTTTCCTATTGAAGGTATATTCACCCGCCAGATAAGCGAGGGCAAAACCGATGATGGATACCCCATCAAGTTTCTTGAAACGTCTTCTCCGGGGCTACGGGGACAGAGTGGTGGACCTATCTTTGATACGCACGCGAGAATTTGGGCCCTCCAGAGTAAAACGATTAACCACACATTGGGGTTCAACCCACAAATTGAGCATAATGGCAATACTATAACTGAGCACCAATTTTTGAATACCGGTATTGGCGTGCACTGTGAAGCCATAGTGGCCTTTCTGGAGGATCAGGATATTCACTTCAAACTTTCTGATGAATGAACCATGGGCACCGAAACGATCCATTATTTAACCCAAGACGAACTCAAGCGCCTCTTCAACGCCATTGAATCAAAACGCGATAAGGCACTCTTCCGTTTAGCCTACACCTATGGCCTTCGAGCCAGCGAGGTCGGTGTGCTGCGCCGCGACGATATAGACCTCGAGCGTCTGAAGATCCGGATCCATCGCCTCAAAGGCTCCATCTCCAGTGAGTACGGACTGGACCCTAAAGCTAAGCAGGCCATCCAGCACTACTTACGCAGCCGCAAGGACAGCTCACCGATCCTGTTTCCGTCCCGGCTTGGGAACCCCATTAATCGCAAGTCCCTCTATGACCTGATGCGCAAATACGGCAAAGCCGCCGGCATC
>JAHENU010000004.1 GCA_018609855.1 Candidatus Nanohaloarchaea archaeon
ATGGCGCATCACAGACCTTTGGCGAAATGTCGGCTGAGGAGAAAAATGCAATCAGTATGCGACAACAGGCGGCAGAGCAATTACGACAATGGCTGAGCGATAATGAATGGTAAGATAAATACTTGACAGACGCTAAAAATGGTCGTTCGCACGAACATCGGCAAGCACATAATTATATATAAGTCCTGCACGAGGGAGAAAGAGATAATATGCCACTTGACTGGTTATTCGGGAAGCAAGAACAAACGTTGGAAGAAAGTAAAGATGAGTATGTAGAATTGGATGCGGTCCCCGCTGGTCCATCTCAATCTGTCAAAATTCGCGTCGTCACGCTAAATGAGTTTGGCGATGTTGAAACGGTACAGAACTATTTACGTGATGACGACATCGTCTGGGTCAAAATCAAACCGCTGAAAGATAAAGACATGACCGATCTCAAACGGGCAATTGACCGTCTCAAGAAAACAGTGTCTGCCATTAATGGAGATGTGGCCGGTATCGACGATGATTGGCTCATTGCCTGTCCGTCGTATGCCAGTGTGCATCGATAAGCGCTGAGCGGCAGAATAGAACAGCTGCGCGTTCTTTTACACTAATCGAACCGTCTCCAGATTCTTGGGAGCCTGCGTTTCCGTCTTGAATACTTTATGAATAGTTGAAGCTAAAGCAAAAGTAGCGTTCTCATCGCCGTGCTGGCAGATTACTTTCTTGGGCTTGTTGGGTAATTTCGAGATAAAGTTCAATGTCTGTTGCCGATCTGAATGGCCCTGAAAGCCCTCAACTGTCTTGACATCCAGTTCCAATCGGGTAGTGTTATTTGGATCTGACGCCGGAATTTCACGCAGGCCTTGCTTAATCTTCCGACCAAGTGTGTTAGCTGCCTGATAGCCAATAAAAATCAACCGATTGTCCGGATTCGGCCCCAGTTCCTCAAGATAGTGCATAATTGGCCCGCCATTAATCATACCAGAAGTCGTTAAGATAATGCATGGATCATGCTGCTCAATGACTTGCTGCCGCTCTTGGACACTGCCTACCCGTTTGAAATGCTCCGCCAAGAATGGATTCTCTCCGTAATGGAAAATCTTCTTCTGCATGTTTTTAGACATGTACTCTGGATAAGCTGTATGTAATGCATTAGCATCCCAGATCATGCCATCCAAATAAATAGGTACATTCAGCTCTTCTCGAATTCTATTCAAAACAACCATAGCTTCTTGTGCTCGACCAACAGCAAAAGAAGGAATGATAACCTTCCCTTGTCGTTTTTCAATGGTCTCTCGCACCATATTCAAGAAATGTTTGTCAGCTTCATGCTTTGGTGGCTTTCGTTGTGTATTGTTGCCGTAAGTACTATCCATTACCAAAGTCTCTACCCGATTAAAGTTAGGGTTAGCCGGATCAAGAATGGAGGATTTACCATAACGAATATCACCTGTATGTACAATGTTATGGAATCCCTCGCCAATGTGGATATGCGCAGACGCGGAGCCAAGAATGTGGCCAGCATTGTTAAAGGTGAGGCGCATGTCAGGCGTAATATCAGTCACTTCTCCCATACTCACGGGGATGCTGCGCTTTACTGCCTCCTTGATCGATTTACTGGAATACGGTGTTTTCTTCCCTTCCCGTTTTAGCAATTCAAGCATATCTAGTTGCAATAAAATCATAAAGTCACGGGTTGGCTCTGTTAAATACACCGGTCCATCGTACCCATATTCATACAGATACGGCAGGAAGCAACAATGATCTGAGTGAGCGTGAGTAATAATTACGGCATCTAATCGATTGAGATCAAATTCTGGCACATTTAAATACGGATATTGAGAATTACCGAAACCCACGCCACAGTCAATTAACACATTACTGGTCTGGGTTTGTAATAAACTACCGGATCTCCCCACTTCTTGATAGCCACCCAGCGAAGTCAATCGCACCCAGTCACCACCTGTGCTTTTGTTCAATCGAATCTTTTTGCCAATCTCATTCAAAAACTTTTTCCGATATTGTGCATCTTCCAATGACCATTCACGGGCTTTAGCAACAACTTTAGAATCGATTGCAGGGACACGTTGAATCAATGGCATCCACAAAGTCTCTTCTTTAATCTTTTCTAACGTCTCTCCATTTTTCCCAATCACTAACCCTGGCTTTTTTGCCCGCAAAATTACCCGGCCAAACTCTTGTTGAAAAATAATCTCTTCCAATTCCGCTTCATCAGGTACAATGGCCGTTATCTTCTGTTCCGCCGTAGACTGTGCTTTTGTAATATGCGGTGATGGTCTAATTTCAACACGCTTTCTGATCTGAGAAACAAGCGAGCGCACCGTCTGCTCATTGTTCAAAAAAAAGTCCTTGCTCTGGGTGTAAAATACAATATTTGACCCTTCATACTGCTTCTCTGCAATATCAGCATGGTCTGGTAATTCTGAAACTAATTCATCAAGTTCTTTCATATCAGAGTTCACCTGAGAATGACAAGAGTCATCTCTGATCTACAGATGCTTCTCTATTTCCGAATCTGATAAACGCCGGAAACCTTTTTTATCCACGATAGCTACATCGACACCGTCACCTGAATTCACATCACGGGAACTAGCAGCAGTAATGGTGCGAATAGCTAGTTTGGTGGCATCAGATTTTCCAATGTCTTCTGTGTAGGCATCTTCCAATAGTCCGTAGGCTAATGGGGAGCCTGAACCAGTGGCAGTGAACGTATGATGATCTGTGTAACCACCTGTGGGATCGATACTGTAGACAATGCCTGCACCATCATCAACCCCTCCAATCACAAACTGATTCAAAAAGGGGAACATACGATTGCCGTGCATAAGATTGGCTAGCAAAGTAACCGTAGCTTTGACACTTAGCTTTTCTGTTTCCAACTCGTTAAGTGTTAATTCCGCCCGCATAATGCGAACCAATTTTTGGGCGTCACCAACAGAACCAGCCGTCGTAATGCCAACATGGTCATCAAGGGCAAAAATTTTGTCCGTGGACTTGTCAATTGTCAAATGGCCCATAGAAGCTCTCTTGTCAGCTGCTAAAATAACAAAATCTTTTCCGGCTACACCAACAGTAGTGGTCCCCAATTCCGTGTGTTGTTGTTGCTCGCTCATACGGCACAGTCCTCAGAAGCAATAATTTATTCACATTCTTTCCTCTATATTTAAATAACTATTGGCGCTACTCATTCGCAAACGACCCTAATCCTTTTCGCAGCGAGCGGAAGAGCTGAGCAGCAGTAGCATCAACAGTCGGCAATACAGTGACAGAACCATCTTTCTGTTCTATACGGACGGTGTAGAGGTCAAAAAACCCTTGTAAGACAGCTTTAAGATGGAAAAGACTGGTACGGAGCATAGCAATTGCATCACCTGGCGATTGTATATCAAAAAAGGAGATATGTTCCCCACTGGAAACAAAGATCCAGGAAATATCGGTATGTCGGATTTTCTGCGTCTGTGGAAACAGCCAGCCAGAACGCATATACAAGGCATCGTCCGCTATCCAGTATCGGAGCTGGCCATAGTCAAAAAACACGATAAGATAACTCACTGCAACCAACGCCACAAGGATAAAAAGGGAATGGCGGGCGAGGATGACAATTAGCACTTCTGCTGGTGTGCTAAACGGCAGCTGAAAGAGAAGTGTTGCAAAAAGAAGCAGACCGATGCTGATAATCAAGACTGTATTGAGCAGAAGAGAATGCCACACTGTCCAAAAAATAAGCGCCCGAAACGGCAATTCGTGTGCTTTTTCTTCCACGAATGCACGTGTCTCTTCTAGAGTAATTTCTCCCATAGTATTGCTGATGTGCTGGTATTAAAATCTGTTGTGGGACACGCTTTTCATCACCTTTATAAATGTTAGGGATATACCTTCAACACTCGCTGGCACTACCGACTAGGTAGGAGAGTCATCTATTGGTTCTCGCCTAGTTGTCAGTGCGGTGGTACTATGGCACTGAAAGATCGATTCAAAAAATACATCCGTGTATTACGGGTTACAAAAAAACCAGATGCCCAGGAGTTTATGAACATAGCGAAAATCACTTCGCTGGGTATTTTAGTCATAGGTCTATTAGGATTTTTAATTAACACCATCGCCAATCTTATCTGAGGATTCTAATGAGCATTTTTATATTACGCACAACACGGGGAAGAGAAAAGACAGTAATAGAGACATTGCAAGCGCGAATGCGTTCAGATACTTATGACATAGCCGCCATATTTCATCCATCAGAGATGAAAGGCTATGTGTTTATTGAAGGTGATGAAGCTGCAATTGAACGCTTGGTGACCGAGGTCCCCTATGCGAAAGGCCTCATGAGAAAGCCAGTGCCGGTAGATGAGATCGATAAATTCCTCTCTGAAGAACCAGAAGATATCAATCTAGTAAAAGGAGATACAGTGCAAGTAGTCAGTGGCCCATTTAAAGACGAAGTAGGTCGTGTGGAACGTGTCGACGAAGTTAATCGGGAGATCACTATTGAATTACTGGAAGCGGCCGTTCCGATCCCCCTTACCATTAACGCAGAATTATTGCGCAAAAAGGAAAATATGTGATAGTATGGCAGAACAAACTGTTTCAGCACTAGTAGAAGGAGGACAAGCCAGTGCAGGCCCTCCATTAGGACCACAGTTGGGGCCTATGGGCGTTAATATTGGCGAAGTAGTGAATGCCATTAATGCGCAGACAAAAGATTTTGACGGCATGGAAATCCCTGTAGATGTAATTATTGACACAGACACCAAGGATTTTCGCATAGAAATAGGGACACCACCCACAGCAGAATTATTGAAAAATGAAGCCGGCATTGAGAAAGGCTCGGGCGAGCCACGAAATGTTACCGCTGGCAATATAACTATTGAGCAGGTGGTGAAGGTATCACAGATGAAACAGAACGGTCTCTTGTCATACTCATTGCACAATCAGGTAAAAGAGATTCTTGGCAGTTGCATTCCACTGGCGTTGACGGTAAATAGCATGGATCCAAAGGAATTACAGGGTCGCATAGATGCCGGCGAATATGACACAAAACTATCCGGTGATGTAGAAGAGATGGTCGAGAAAAGTGAGGAACAGGCGGAAAGAGTGCAACAACAAAATATAGCAGTGCAAGAAGAGATGGAAGAGCAATTGGAAGAAATTGAGGAAGAAAAGGAAGCTGAGGAGGAACCGCTCATCGGTGAAGAAACAGAATCAACGGAGGATGAATCATAATGGAGATGGCAACAGTCCAACAGATAAAAGAGATAACGCCAGAACGGAATTTTACCCAATCTGTCGATCTGGCCATTACCATTCAAAATATTGATTTGAAGCAGCCGGAAAATCGTATAGATGAAACTATCCCATTACCACATCAGGCCACGGACAACCGAGTCTGTGTGATTGGCGATAATGTGAGCCAAAAAGCAAACAATGCCGATCGTGTGTTAGATTCTGACGAGTTAGAGGAGTGTAAGAACGATCACACACAGGCCAAACAACTGGCAGATGCATATGAATTTTTTATTGCGGAAGCAGATCTCATGCAAGATATTGCCAAATCATTAGGGATTGTTTTTGGGCCACGCGGCAAAATGCCTGAACCATTGCCTCCAGGCGGCGATCCAACAAGTCGGATTGATGCATTGAAGAAATCAGTCAAAATTAGATTAAAAGACAACCCGGTAATTCAGTGCAAAATTGGCACGGAAACAATGGAGAATGGTGCACTTCAGGCAAATGCGGAAGCTGTCATCGAGTTCGTAACAAATCAGCTACCGAAAGGCCAGTCACAAATAAAAGACATTCGCCTCAAGCTAACGATGGGGCCACCAGTGAAGGTGCAGTAGGTGATAATATGGCACTAACTCTATCGCAAAAAAAAGACATTGTGACTTCACTTAAAGAGAAAGCAGATCAGCACAGCACTATCGGCCTCTTAGATCTTACAGCATTGCCAGCCAAGCAATTACAGCAAATGAAGCGTACCTTGCGCGGAACTGCAGAAATTATAGTAAGCCGTCGAACATTACTACGCTATGCCTTAGAGCAATCAGACAAAGAAGCATTAGAAGAGTTATTTGAAAAATCACAAGCTGTACAACCGGCTCTCATCTTTTCTAATGAGAGTGCTTTCTCCTTAAATAATACGCTTAAAAAGAATAAAAGCTCGGCACCAGCAAAGCCTAATGCCATTGCGCCAAAAGATGTAGTTATAGAAGAAGGGCCAACTGAATTCGCACCAGGTCCTATGATTTCTGAATTTCAGAAATTAGGGTTGGAGACAAAAGTCGAAAAAGGTGCTATTACTATTGAAAAGACAGCCACGGTTGTAAATGAAGGCCAGGTGATAGATGCAGAAACAGCCGAAGTATTGAACAAATTGGGTATGGAGCCACTAGAGATCGGCTTGGATATGAAGGCTGCGTATGATGAGGGCGTTATTTTCACAAAAGATGTGCTTGATGTAGATGAAGAAGAATATTACGCAAAGGTCCAGGAAGCCTTCCAAGCTGCATTCAACTTGTCGGTCAATGCAGGATATCCAAACAGCCGCAATATTGAGACGATGATTGCTCACGCTGTGCAAAAAACCCGAAATATGGCTATCAACGCCAAACTTCCCATAGCAGAATACATGGACGATATTATTGCAAAAGCTGTGCAGGAAGCGCGGGCACTAGACAAGGAATTAGGGGAGTGGCAGGAACAAACTGAACAGTCTACAGAGGGAACAGACAATACAGAAAACAATGAATAGCCACAGTATAAAGAGACATTTAATCGAATAATGGTCGTTCTTGTGGTGTATGCGCTAATTC
>JAHENU010000005.1 GCA_018609855.1 Candidatus Nanohaloarchaea archaeon
GATGCAGGGTGACTGGCAACACATTGTCTTTACGTTTGACCGGTTTGCCAATGACACGCAGGCGCATTTGTATGTGAATGGCTCACTGGCAGACAGTGGTGATTACAGTGGCTTTGCGCCGACCAGTGATAGTGATGTGAGAATGGGTGAGCGTTTTGAGGGAATATTAGATGAGATCTATTTCTATAATCGTGCTCTATCGCCAGCAGAAGTATCAGAGCAGTATCAAGGCAATATTACAATTACAAGTGGCCTCATTGCCCACTACCCCTTCATCCAGGGTTGTGTAGATATTAGCACGGAATCAGTGCAAGTGGCAGCAGAGGAAACATTATGCTAATTATAGTTGCTGAATATACTGTTGTTCTTTTTCAGACAATCCCAAACTTTCAGCAGCATAAATACGAAATTCATCATCATTGTTGAAGCAATACTGCAACCAGAGCAAGGTTGAATACACTGCCGAAGATGGAATATACAGTGTTGCTTTTAATTTCTGCTCTATTGCTTGCCGCGTCTCTTTTTTCTGTTTGGCCTGTGACCGTTTTTTGATAATAGTCGGGAAACGGTATTTGGAAAATTTCCGGTATTTTTCTTGTTTGGCGCTTGCAATGCCACCCGACAGGAAATCGTACACATATTTCAGCAAGTGCCAGTATTGCCGTTGGCGAATCCGACCGCGGTACATATCAGCTAGTGAAAGATATGCATACGCGGCTGCTCTATCAGCTGTTTGTTCATATTCGACAATGATATTTTCTCGAATCCATTCTAACAACATATCATGATCCTCCGCCAGATTCCACGTGGCTTCTCGTGCCTTAGCAATTTCTTGTGTTTTGAAAATAATCATCAATGCATCAAATATGTTCTTCTCTGTATCACGCGGCGTGACTGTCTTGATTGTGTGCATATCGATTGTGTCGCCTATTGATTGCAGATCATTTAATGCCACGCGCACATCACCATTTGCTTTGGAAGCCAACGACTTGAGTGCTGTTTCATCGTATGTTATGTTCTCTTTCTCGCAAATGCGCTTTAAGTGCGCCTTCACACTATTAGTGTGCACGTGTTTCAGTTTGACCACTTTACATTTTTGGCGTAATTGTGCCATACCACGTTCATAGAGATCATTTGCAGTTAACAGTACCGGGAATTGACTCTTGTTTAATAATTTTGTTAATTGATTTCGCTCTGATGCTTTTGCGCCATCAACTTCATCTAGCAGAATCAGTTTTTGTGTGCCGAATAAGGATTGTTGTACCAACGCTCCTTCCACCCGCTCTTGGAGCATGGATTTGGTGCGCTCATCCGAAGCATTGACCTCAAACAATTCATATCCGTACTCACGAGCCAAAGCATATGCAATCGTAGTCTTTCCAACGCCCGGATCGCCAACTAACAGGAGCGGTTTGCTGTTGGCTGTCCACGATTCCAACCAGGATACAATCTCTTCGATTGCTTTTGAATGCCCTTGGATATCGCCAAGGTGCTGTGGCCGGTATTTTTCTGTCAAGAGCATAGCTGTCATTCCTGTGGCGATAGTTGGGTCAGTTGCGCCAGAAAACTTTCGATTTGTATGTCAGGTGAAGCCCCTTCTGTTATACGGAATTCATATTCCCCTAATAGCTGTACGATGTGCATTTTTTGCTCTTCAGATAATTCTAGCTCAAAAATAGTACGATGCAGGTCTCGCATAACATCGAGGCCGTCAAGCCCCCGATCTATCATAAGTGAACGTAATTGTTTCCGAGCTTGTTCAAATTCCTGAGCAAGTGCTTTGTCTAAAATACTTCGTACTTCTTCTGTTTTCAGGGATGCTGATACTTCATAAACGATATGCGCTGCTATCGTATCGCTTGTGATAGCTACTGCTTGCATAACATTTAACAGTTTCCGCAAGTCTCCTTGTGAGACAGTGATAAGCGCATTTTTTGCCTCTTCTTCAATATATAGTTCCTCATACCCCCCAATGCGTTCAATATATGTTGCGATTGCTTCATTGGATAGACGTGCAAACCTAAACACGGCACAACGAGACTGAATCGGTTCTATAATTTTACTGGAGAAATTACAGCTCAAAATGAAGCGACAGCTTTCCGAATATCGTTCCATGGTGCGTCGTAGCGCTTGCTGGGCATCAGGCGTTAGTGCGTCTGATTCGTCCAAAAATATAATTTTAAATGGTGCTCCTAGAGGCTTGGTCCGGGCAAAATCCTTAATTTTCGATCTGACTATGTCTATACCTCGATCGTCACTGGCATTTAGTTCAAGGAAGTTGTTGCGCCACTGTTCGCCATACAAGTCTTTTGCCATAGCCAAAGCAGCTGTTGTTTTACCTGTGCCAGCTGGACCGGCAAATAAACAATGGGGGACAGTATGTTGAGACACAAACGCTTGCAGCCGTTGTGTGATTGCTTCATGGCCAACCATGTGGGAAAGGGAATCAGGCCGATATTTTTCTGTCCAAATTTCTTGCATATTCACAATTGCAATATGTAGTTTTAAATATGTACAGGCTTGCCTTCCTGCACTACAGACTATACTATTTGGCGGTATGACCCACTATGCGCGTTGCTATCAGTGGCACACCTGGCACCGGAAAAACGACACTTAGTCAGTTGGTGGCAGAAAAACTTGATTGGCACTACTGTGATCTCAATTCCTATCTTACGCAATTAACCGATACTCTTCCCTATGATTGGGATCGAAGTAGTGTCATTGTTCCTACTCATACGCTTCAAGCAGTCGCCGACCAACTTCCCGCCCATTCGATTATCATTGATGGCCATTTATCTCACCAGATCCCTGCCCTCGATCTAGTTTGTGTGCTGAGGACAGCTCCATCAGAACTACATAAACGGTTGTTACAGAAAGGTTGGTCTTCACAGAAAATTCAGGAAAATGTGAATGCAGAAGAGGTAGATGTTATTCTCATTGAGGCGTGCGAAATGAATAATTCAGTGTGCGAAATTAATACGACCGATACCGGCTCTGATGCGGTGTCTAATACCATTCGGGATATCATCGCTAAACCGTCTCAGCGCTCACGCTATCCGCCTGGTACTATTGACTGGCTTGCATAGCTAGGTCTTCAGGACTTTGTGCTTTGGTCGCAATGCATAACTTCCGCATTTCCGACATTTCGTTTTGTGCGGGTTCTGCGTACGGATGCGCACATAACATTTCCGACATACGTACACATCGTCAAATAACCTTTTTTCTGCCTCAGTGAATCGTTCTGCCATACATAGATCGTGGCCACAATATTTAAAAAGAATATGCCATGTCGCTGGCTGAAGCTATAAAAAAGCCAGTGTAGAGGGACAGGAGTATGCCTCGGTAGCTCAGTCGGGAGAGCGTCACCTTGGTAAGGTGGAGGTCCCGGGTTCGAGTCCCGGCCGAGGCTCAGTGGAAGAGCAAGTTTTGGGAGGCGTAACAACAAGCTGATACGAACACAACCCATAAAAACATACAAAACCGATTTATGTCCATGCATTTTCTGGCCTATCTGAACGAGCAGGATGACACCGTATTCTCTCTATCTGCACCAAATGTATTATGTGTTGGTTGTGAGACAGGACATATTACTTATCTAAAAGATCAGCTATCAGACAGTCGGTTATATGCAATTGGGCAGCATCTCGAGGGACGTAAAGCACTGTCGAAATACGATACGGTAACTGTATTTCCCCAATCTCCTCTTTCACCGCGACCTTATCGGGAGATACCAGAAACTTTCCACATAGCCATTATTGCTGTTCCTTGGCGGATAAGACACATTTTTCTTGTGACAGAGATGGTGATGCCTTTTCTGACCGCACAAGCACGGCTTATTCATCGGTACCATGTTCACTGTGTTGATGGTATGCAGGCATTGGTGAAACAGTATTTGGAATATTATGGCATAGATACATACGCCTTTTACTGCCACGATAGTACCTTGCTCTCCGTATGTCGTTCTCCGGCCAATCGTTCGGACGATTATTTATAAAAGGCTGCCCAGTTACCAATGTTCGTGATCGTATGGAAGGGGTTTTGAACCGTTGCGCTAATTGCGACACGATTAACGTAAATAAACATTCACATACGTTATGTCGTGGTTGCCAGCTTTTCCGGGAAGAAGAACATGGTTTTCGGGTGCGGCACAACGAACACGGTGTTCCTTCTGTTACGAATACGGTTGATTATGATCCATACATTACCATGCGTCGCCAAACCTCTCTTCTATGGTCACAATTACAGCGTCAACTATTGCAGCAAACTAATCAATGAATGGCTGTGCGCCCCCCGGGAATTGAACCCGGATCGCAGGCTATTTCCGTTAACTTTTCTAAAACAGTTAGCAAAACAGAGGGTTCCCTCTGTAAACCCTGGGAGACTTGCCAACTGGATCTTTCCAGTTACTTGGGAAGCCTGTATCTTGGCCATTGGACCAGGGGCGCTTTTTCATGAATTTTCTTTTCAATATTAGTAGATTCAGTTTTTTGTGTGTACCGGATAGTGAGAGCTCTGGTCCTTACCGCACCTTCCAGCGCGGATCGTTTTTATCCTGTATTGCAACAATTTCCTCTAACGCTGCTTGCTCCGATGCTGTCATATATGA
>JAHENU010000006.1 GCA_018609855.1 Candidatus Nanohaloarchaea archaeon
GGTATTCTCCGCTCCCCTACTTTTCCAGAATTTAACCTCACTGTGGCTCCCTGTTCATTAAACTCTATGTCTTTAATTTTCATGTGTAATAGCTCATCTGGAGTTCGACATCCAGATTCATACATAAAAGAGATCAGAGCTTTTTCTCTCGATCCTTGAGCCACTCTAAATAAATGCAATACTTCTGTTGGTGTTAAAATGACAGGATCTTTAAGTTTTGCTTTTTTAGGTGTCACGGAAATCCATTTAACTTTATCTGGATATTCTTTAGAATTCCATTCATAACCTTCAATATATTGGAAGATTTTCTTCAAAGTCATTGCATAATCTTTCTTTACCCATTCAGAATATTCTCCTCCATCTGCTTTCCATTTAGATCTTTCTATATCTGCTATAAGTCTTTCAATGTCAGTTTTAGACATCTCCTCAAAACTCTTGGATGTTCTTTCTGCAATAATTCTCAAGTGTGTTAGGTAGTAATTGACTCTTTTATCGCTGACCTTGGACTCTAAATAATCCTTAAATTCTAGAATAAGATTTTTATCTTGCTCTGCAATCTTCTCTGATCCTTTAATAGTGTTACAGAGAGTTTTTAGGTTGGTTTTTGTATAATAGATCTTACCCATAGCAACACCTTGGGAAACACCATATATAGTGTATATCCCTCGGTATTGCACGATCTTTTCAGTTCTGCCGAGGGCGGGATTCGAACCCACGACCTCTGCGTTGCACGATCATAACCCAAATGGGCTCAGAGCTCATAGATCCTTATGAGCGCAGCGCTCTCACCACTGAGCTACCTCGGCAATGTATCCATAGGTACAGTATTCTGTACGACATAGATATTTATAAGATGGGGAGAGCAGCTGATAGGCAAGAACATCGCTACAGCAAACATTAACTATTTATAGCTGCAAAGCGATCGAGTGGTAGATACTATGGTAGATGGACGCTGTATGAAATGCCAAACGCAAGTGACGATGGAAGAGCCAGAAGAATTTACCATGAAAAATGGAAGACAAGCCGTGAGAGGCTCTTGTCCTCACTGTGGCACTAACGTCGTCAAAATTGGCGCCACGCTCAACTAATAATTATTTTTCTTCTTTTTCTTCCAATGTGCTCACGTCAAAGCGGCTCACTTCTCCCTGAGTAAAGGCGGAGGGAAGATGAATATGGTAGGCCCCTTCTTTCAACTCTACAATCAATGGCAATTTTTCCAATAAGCGACGGAGGTTGATAGCATAAACACCGTCCTCTTCAATTTTAATAGATTCTAAATCAAACACTATGGAGTGTGAATGACTGTCTTCTGTGTTAGCTACATTCGCCAAAAATGCATCAATCTCTTCTAAAACAGCGTCACGCTCTTCATGTAATGTGTCAGTGTCCTGTGGATCGGCGTCTTTTGTAAACAAAAATAATGTAGAATTACAGTGGGAACAGCCATGCATTAATTCTTCTGCCTCATCAGGATACACGGATCCACAATTCATGCATTGGTGTGGCATAGATTATACACCTCCTCGTGACGCGCTATCTTGTGTTTTTGCCAGCAATGAAATGGAGTTACGATTTTCTTTTACTTTCTCCATAACGTTTGAATTGCCAACAATAGTTAAACCTCCACTTCGTTGCTCCTTGCGAAGCACACGACGGGCAAATGTATTCATCATTTTCTCAAACGCCCGCGGTCTGTTTTCCATGCTGGAAAATTCAATGCCAGGGAAGGTATCATCGATGTGTTCTACAGATTGGGTAATCAGTTCTTTTTTCTCTTCGGGGGTCAGCGACTCTTCCAATACTAAAATCATATTGTCCTGTACACGATCTAATATGTAGGCAAGTTTATCTTGAAAACTTTTGGAACGGAGCATATCCTGGGATACAAATTCAATAGGAACACCGTCCAATGGTTCGTTATCACGTGGGGGGCGAGATAGCATGATATCACTTAGTGTGCGAGTTTATGGACAACTGTATCATACAGTTGCTCCATGTTCGTACCTTCCTTGGCCGAGATCTCAACCATAGGGTGTTGTGGAAACGCTTCCTCTATTGTGGCCGGATCCGCGTTATCACCATCGATCTTATTGGCTACAATAACAATAGGTATCTGTTTTGCTTCTAAATTACCCAATACTGTTATATTCACTTGAGTATAGGGATCTTCAGTTGCGTCAAATACAACAAGACAGGCATCTACTTCTTCCAAAAATTTTATAGCTTCTACAATACCTTTTGTCGCCTCTTTTGCCCTACCTTTAGCGGCATCGGCTTCCATACCGTGTTCAGTAAAGTCACGATAATCTACTTTAGTAGAGATGCCAGGCATATCTAATAAATTAAAAGAAAGTGTGTTTGCATTGGCCTGCAACTCCATTCGTTCTTTTTTTTGTATTTCTCTTGTTTCGTGTGGAATCTCTGAGACAGAACCAAGCTCTTCTCCAGTCAAATCACTGGAAATCCTGTTTGCTAAAGTAGTCTTACCGACGTTTGGTGGGCCGTACACACCAATACTAATGTCTTGCTGTTTCTTAAAGAATGAAAAGAGTCTGGCCAGGAGATTCCGCATACTTATATATGGGGCAGAACGTATAAATAAACTTTGTCAGGGGGCGGTATCACGCACAAAAAAAGTTAGTGAGAAAAGGGAGAGATATTTAAAACAGAGACGATGAGAGCGGTACTATGCAACAAGTGGACGGCGTAATCGGTGTCGTGTATAAAGAGCGAACACGTGGTTATCGCATCGCTGTATTGGAGCGAGTGGCAGAGTGGCATGGCTGGGAATTGGTAAAAGGCAGAGTAGAGGAAGGTGAATCCTTTGAAGAAGCTATTCAGCGGGAGGTGAAAGAAGAGACCGGAATAGAAACATTAGAAGAAGTTATGCCGCTAGAAAAACCAATTTCATGGACATTCACAAGCAATGCAGGAGAGCGCATCTATAAAGAGCATTATCCTTTTTTAGTTAAAGTGCCAGAAGAAGCAACAATTTCTGTGGAAAATAATGTAAAAAGAGAGCACAAACAAGGATTTTTCTTGAATGTGCGCGATGCCCGTGATATATTACAATTTGACGAACAACGCACAGTCATCGATCAAGCAAAACAACAGCTGGGTATTTAAGTGAGGGGTTAATATTTATGACAACACCTGCGCGCCGCTTGATAGAAGAATTAGATGTTGGGGATATCGCATCTGACACTATCTCCCTGCTTTTAACCGGTAGGACTACTGATACCGTGGCCTATGCCCAAGGAACTGATCCATGGACAATTCCTGCCCTATACGAGATTAGTGGATATGTGGAACGAGTTGGATTGGAAGAATTTTATATAGAAGATAGGAATACTGGTGAGCAGTTTTATTTTGAAATATATACATCACCAAAAGCGCCAGAAATACCGCATTGCACGATGTATGAAGCACCATGGCACTGGTAATGTCTCAGATTAAGGAGTAAACGATTTAATGGTGATTCCTGGAGCACTTAGGTATGGACCCGTAGCTCAGCTGGTCAGAGCGCTACGCTGATAACGTAGAGGTCCCCGGTTCAAATCCGGGCGGGTCCAAGTAATTTTCTTTCTATGTTCTCTTCAAAATTGGGTCACTGTCGGTATTACGGTACTATCCCTAACATACCAGCAAGTTTACCAAGGAGAAAATCAGGAGTATAGGGTAGCACACAGCCAAAAGTGAGAAAGCCATAGCCAAGCACCACCATTACTAGCAATATGATGCCAAGAATATGCCAGAACCCCTGAATACGTAGTCTTTCCGGTGGATGTCGTTGAAAATAAAGGTAGGCGATGAATATAGGAAGAAGGCCCATTATGATATTATAGCTACAATCCGCTAATTGCCGTAGCCATCCTATAATCCACGTAAGCGTGCCATGTATGTGAAGAGTAAGAGGGAAGAATATCCACAACGTGCCCAATGGCTCTGGAAGAATCCGGCGCAAAAATACAATAAACGCTGCCCACACTGCACCAGCAACCACGAAACCAAGAGGACCTATCGAAAGAAAAAACATGCCGACCGGATTTGCCTCTCGTAGTTGAGCAAAATCGCTTGACAGAAAAAACGGTATATGGCCCACGGTCGTTATCAATATATCAAATGCCACAAAGCAAACAACGAACCATTCAAGAGTAGTCAGGTGAAATGACCGAAGCCGCTCTTTAACGTCCATAGCACTGTGTCATTATAGTTGCATATATTTTTTGGATAAAGGGGAGGACAGATAACTATTTCAGTGTTACAGAAGTAGATTGGGTATGAGCTGGCAAACGGTTTTTGCAGCAGATGCATTAGAGGAGCAACAGAGTGCTGTAGTAACAGTGGCAGAGACAGAACTGGCCATCTTCAAGATAGATGGAGAATTCTACTGTATTGACAATGAGTGTAAGCACGAAGGCGGGCCATTAGGGGAAGGAGCTGTAGAACAGAATGGCGATGAAGCCATAGTGGTCTGTCCCTGGCATGGCTGGCGATATGATATAAAGACAGGTAAGAACAAAACCATGCCGGCGCCAATGGTCCATGTGGCAAGCTTTCCGAC
>JAHENU010000007.1 GCA_018609855.1 Candidatus Nanohaloarchaea archaeon
CCACAATTAATGCGATATCCGCTGACATCAGTAATTATTCCGGCACATAATGAAGAGGACACTATAGAAGCCACGATCCAATCTCTAACACAACTTGAATATCCACAAGAGCAACTTGAAATTTTTGTGGTGGATGATGGATCCACCGACAAGACCGCAGAACGTAGTCGCAATGCCGCTACAAATGTGAAGGTGCTGCAGCAAAGTAATCAGGGAAAAGGGGAGGCTCTGAATCACGGATTGCAGTATGCACAGGGAGAATTTGTTGGTGCCCTAGATGCTGATTCTTATGTTGCTCCTGATTCATTAAAAAAGATCTTGTATCATTTCAATGACCCGCAAATTGCAGCAGTCACTCCCGCCCTTCGTGTCAACAGACCCTCTTCTCTATTAGAGGGGATACAGGCCGCTGAATACATTTTTGGTATTTTCTTACGGAAAATGTTCTCACTAATCGGTGGCTTGCATGTAACACCCGGCCCTTTTACGATCTACCGAAAACAGTTCTTTGACCGACATGGCGGTTATGATGAGTGGAATGTAACTGAAGATATGGAGGTAGCGCTCCGTATTCAATCCTACGGGTATTCTATAGCCAATGCAGTTAATGCCAACGTCTATACCTCTTCACCGAGCGGTTTTCTGTCGTTGTACAAACAACGATTACGATGGTATCGAGGCCTATTGGATAATACCTGGCTTTATCGGCATTTGTTTCAACCTCGATACGGCAATCTGGGCATGTTTATTTTACCAACTGCCTATATATCGATAATAATGGCACTTATGATGAGCGGTCATTTTGTCTTCACGTTTGGTAAAAGCATATATACCATGATTAGCAACTACGCAGCGATTAACTTTAACATCCTGTCATTACTAGACGGCTTTCACTTCGATCTGTTTTTTGTATTTATCAGTCCGAAAGTAATTTTCGCCTTCCTTTCCTTTACAGGTCTGATATCTTTCTTCGTCCTCGGCACCATCGCTTCAGGCCACAATGATCACCTAGGAAAATATTACGCTGCCTATGGAATAGCATTCCTGCCGCTATTTGCCTTGTGGTGGAGTGCCAGTATCTTCTATAAACTAACCGGTAAGAAAATTAAATGGGGGCAGAAGTGGTTGTAAAAGGGATACCTATGCGGGCAAACGGCACCACAACATCAAAACATCTTATGGTAGCTATCATTACCGCACTCATTTTTGTACTCGGTATATTCGTAGGCAATATGTTAACTGAACAAAAACTCGGCGAATTAAAACAACTACAGCAGGAACTCAGATCTGACACGCTGAGCTTTAGTCTACAACGTACACTAGTGAAAGATTCTGTATGTAAAAAGGATGTGCTTAAACCTACTTACAAGAAACTCTACGACCTTGGAGCCAAACTCAGTGCAATGGAGGAGCAACTCGGACGCAATCATCCAGAAGTGAGCCGACTCAAGCGATATTATACACTACTGCAGGTACAGCAATGGCTTACATTAAAGGAAGTAAACGCTCAATGTCAGAAAACAGACGACTGGATTCTGTACTTTTATTCAAACGATAAGGATCAGTGTCCACGATGTGATCAGCAGGGATTTGTCCTCACTCCTTTGAGAGAGTCACGTGACAACCTCAAGGTATTTTCCATTGATGCTGATTTGGATGAACGCGTGGTCCAAATACTCAAAGAAGCCTATGGAGTTACTAAAATGCCGACATTGGTAATAAATGGCGAATCGATACACGGATTTCAGAACCTCGATGCATTACAACAACAGCTAAATAGAAGCATGAATGACGATGCATGATGACAAAGATGTGATACAAGCACCGGCACACTGGCGATTAACGACAAAAAACGAATATCGGTCGCATGATACACACTGGAGCAACATATTGGCCAATTATTGAAAACACCTACAAAACAACAGCACAGATAACTGGAAGAATAAAACAGGAAGGGTTTGTTATGCGCACAATAGTACTCATTAATAGCAGCCTGATCGTCCTGACTATATTACTGCTTGCATATCTCCTGTTACCAGTCAATTCCATAACAGGAGCCATGACCGCACTGGCAGCTGAAGAACCACACTGCTACTTGCAAACGAACAATGCAACCAAACCACTAGCAATGCAATCCTGTTGTTATTATGCACAACAACAGCTGACATGCGACACACAGGAAAATGGCAATATCAGTTGCTACACAGGCCAACACACCCAGACGTATGTAGTAAATGCAGCAGGGGCTGACTATTGTCAAAAGAATGGATACTATGTTGCCCAGTAAAAAACACTATCTGCTGACGGCAGTCCTGCTTATGGTCAACGCTGCTCTAATCTTTGCAGCGTTTTTCCAGCCACCAGCCGTTACCGTCTCAGAGCCGACAAACGTAGTATATAATGCCTCAACACAGACAGTGCAACTAGACTCACTCACGCTAGAACAAAAAATAGCCCAGATGATCGTCACATACGGACATGAACATCGAGCAGAGCAGTTACAGAATTTGTTAATTGGTGGCGTCCATATAGGAGCGCAGGCATCACCGGAAGCATTTCGTGAAATGATTGATTCTTTCCAACGGAACGCCACTATTCCATTCCTCGTCACCGCCGATCTTGAAGGCTGTATCAATCCTTTCTCCGCCTTTCGTACGTTTCCGGCATTCAAAAATATAGATTCTGTCAATGCCGCCTACCAGACAGGGGATGCACAAGGCGAACTATTGCGAAGACTCGGATTTGATGCCACATTCGCTCCGGTCGTTGATCTGAACGACACCATCTGGCAGTGTCGCAGTTTTGAAGATTCACCACGTATGACCGCCAAGAAAGCAAATGCCTACATAGACGGGTTACAAGAACATGGCATTATTGCAACAGCAAAGCATTATCCCGGTAAGACACTCATAGAAAAAGATCCGCACAAAGAGCTGTCCTCTGCCACAGTGTCACACAGAGACCTAGTACCGTTTCAGGAAACAATGCGGAACAACGTCTCTGCCATTATGCCCTCACATGTGATAGTGAACGGCACTGTAAGATCGTATGGCAAGCCAGCCGATGCATCACAACAGCTAATTGCACAATTACGCTCCCAATTCAATGGCCTGATTGTGACTGACGAAATACGGATGGATGGCCTCCAGCAGCACTATGAGACACAGGAGGCCATGTATCGTGATATGTTTCAAGCGCCGAATGATCTGATTCTGTACTTTGATTCCGACCCACGGCAATTGCAAGATCTTATTACCACCGTGGCAGCAGCGGTACGAGAGGGAACAATAGCTGAAGAACGAATAGATGCCTCGGTAAAGCGAATTATGGAAGCGAAAGGCTGGACGGTCAGAGGTAAGAGAGAGGAGCAAACACATAAAAATGCACAAGGGAGCTGACACACATGTCCGAAGATACCCGAAGAGATGAACAGATGAATGAGATAGCAGAGACGGAGTATCAGGAGCCAGCTGAAGATGAAGGAGAAACAGAGGGACAAGAAACTGAAGGGCAGCAAGAGCGACAGGCAGAGCAGTCGAGAAAAAAGCGAGAATGGTTAGTGCTGGGCATATTTTTGTTATTAGTCGTAGCTGCTTACTTTGCCTATCAAGTGGGATATGAAAACGTAGAACAGGAAACACGGTTACGCGAATGTAAAAAAATCGAACAACAGATTGCTACTAGTCCTGCCTTTCAACAAGCAAATGTGACTTGTAATTGTGCGCCAGGCGATCAATATTTTGATGAGATTCAGAAAAAAACGCCTGACAAAGTGGTGAAGAAAGCTAATTTACGCTATGTTGTGTCCTGTAATATGGATGGCAACCAGAAGTTGTATCCTGTCTGGCGAGCAGATGGTGCGCCTAAGACGTCTTAATCCCGTAGCCTAATACGATTGCTACGGCCGCGTTGTATCTTCTCAACTAATGCACGCTCTTCTAAATCAGCGATTAGACGAGAAGCTTTCGCCTTTGATAAGTCAAGTGCTTTGACAATATCGCGTTGCTTGCATTCGCCCTCTCGCGACCGAAGATAATCGATGATTTGCTGTTCCTCAGATTTCAACGCATGATAGGCTTCGTCCACCCTACTGCCTCGCTGTCGTGATCGCGCCACAAATAAAGAAATGGTCAGCACAAGTATAATCAGGACGAAAGGTACGATGTAAATATACGGGAAGCGTTGTAAAAAGGTCAGATTTTCAAATTGTGCCGAATAGGCCAACGTATCGCCCAAAGGGACCTCTTGGCGATCCCATTCTACAAAAATACGGCGTCCTGTACTGCCAATCTGAGCCAATTGCGGCGTCACGGAAGCAGAACCATTGCTTTCAACTACTCCATATCCTTCAGGAAGAATAAATCTTACAACAAACTGTTCTGTTGGATTAGCCACGCTGTATGAATAATTAATCGCCTGCCTCGTGTCCGGAAGAGGGGTAAGAAAAGAATCACTTGCATAGTCAATAGTTATGGAATAATTATTCCGTTTCCGTGGCTCACACAGGATTTCTGTACCAATAGCCAATTGGCGCTGAGTGCAGGAAAGTCTTCCTTGCTCATCAGACACTTGTAAATTTTCTATTGTGTAAGGTATTAAATAGGACACTTGCTCGGACGTAATGTCTTTATAAAATAGTTCTATAGTTACATCTGCCGGCTGCCCCACTTCTTCAACATCTATAGTCACTGTGTGCTGTCCCACTGTAGCCGCATGTCCGCCGTACACAACAATTGAAACAAAGAGAAAAAACATGGTTAGTTTTGGAACAATATGGAACAGTCGCATGATAAAGAATAATAAAAAGAGGTTTTAAAAACTTTCGGCAGGAAAGCCCCGTTATCTTTTGCCTTTCCTTCTCAGACGGTAAAGTATTTAAAAACGGAATGCACTGGTATGAATAGTGATATCAATGACAGAATTACCATTAGCACCCGTGCGGCGGATTTTGAAAGACGCGGGAGCATCACGCGTATCTGAAGATGCTGTGGAAACGCTCGCTGACGCACTTGAAGACTATGCGAGAGATCTCACTTCAGATGCCGTAGACCTCGCTCGCAACGCAAAGCGGTCGACGGTGCAAAAGAAAGACGTGAGAGAAGCACAAAGATGATTTTAGTCAGTGTCGGCAATAACAACGCCGCCTGCTCCCGCTTCAACAAATCGCTGCATCATACCAGCGACTGTATTTAGCGAGTCTTGGGCTTCGCCCAAGCTCATTTCTATTTTATTAGGCTCTAAAATATCAACCATTGTGGGGCCATAGTTAATCACTAGATTCACTGCCAGGGGGAATGAAGGCACTTCGCATTCAATTTCTGCAATTTGTGAATAACCTTTCTCTATGCCTTCTTTTGGTTTTTCAATTTCCTGAATATCGTCAAACTCTTTCTTCACAACATTAATCCTTTCCTTCTCCAGTTTATCCACATGTTCTTGCAAAGACTTCTCTGCCATTTCTTGAGAACCTGCCAGAATTTCAAATACCATCCACAACTTAATAGGGTGTTCCATGGCCCAAAACTTGGCAATAATTATTAAGTATTTTTGCACCAAAGACAAAAGTGATATGGAAGACAAGAATGTTCTGAATTTTTTCTTTGAGCTCGGGCAATTACAGAATGTAGATCGCGAGGGATGGAAACTTACAGGAATAACCAATCCCGAAAGTGTTGCCGACCATTCGTTACGAAGTGCACAGATAGCATATTTTCTGGCGAAAATGGAAGGCCACGATCCTCATAGACCAGTACTGATCTCCGTGTTCCATGACATCAACGAATGCCGAGTCGGAGATCTTACAAAAGTTGCACAGAGATATATTGAATTGGACGAAGATGAAGTGATGCAAGAACAGCTTAATCCACTGGGAGGGGCTGGAAAAGATTTGCTCAACACGTTACAAGCAAATGATGCCGAAAGAAGAATTGCCAAAGACGCTGATGTTTTGGAGATGCTTGTAAGAGCAAAAGAATACATGGATCAAGGTTATACTGTAAGAGATTGGTTCGAGAACAATCTTCCTCGCCTGCACACAGATTCTGCCAAAAGACTGGGCAATGCATTAAGAGAGCTGTCCTCAACTGATTGGTGGCAAGACCTGAAGCAATTCGACGACATTTAATCGTTGCTTTTTCATCCTTCAGAAGTATTTCCTTCTAACTGCTTGTCAAGCATCTCCAGCTCTTCATAAATGCCTTCAATAAGGTCATATTCTTTAGCTTCCTCAAGCGTGACCCATGCATAATCTGTCATTTCTTCGCTCAGTTGCACTTCTCCACTATCATGATAAGCATAAAGACTTACAATAACAGTAGGAATACCGTCAGGTCGGAAAAAGACCATGCTCGTCACATAGCCAACATCTCTGATCTTAAGCCCGGTCTCTTCTTCCACTTCTCGGCGCAATAAATCTTCAAACACATTGTACCAGTGAGACGAAGTGTCCTTCGTTCTATTCTGATAATCATCAAGTTCCAATTTGCCGCCAGGAACGGTCCATTTGCCAGGAAACGCCTTTTCCTTTTCTGAGCGTCTGGTGATGAGATATTTGCCCTTTTTTACAACTATTCCAGTGACAACAACATAATGCGCCTTTCTCTGATCGTACATAGGAATTAAGGCGAATCCTGGAGATAAAAATGTTGTGGCAAAAACAATTAAATAGCTAAAAACTAGATATAAACATGATCCTGGGAAGAGAGAAATTGCGAAAAATGATTGAAGAACAAGGACTCATAAAGAGTTATATGAGTCTCGATCACCAGATAACAGAAAACGGCTTTGATCTAACTGTTGAAAGCATTCACCAGTTCAATGGATCAGGCAAAGTTGACTTTTCAAACTCAGAAAGAGAATTGCCTGAAACAGAGGAAATTGAGCCAGTAAAAGATAATGAAGACGATAGATATGGTTGGTGGCATGTAAGCCCTGGCATTTATAAAATAAAGACCAATGAAACATTCACATTACCTTTAGATCTCGCAGCCTTTGCCCAGACAAGATCAACTCTATTAAGATCAGGGGCTTACACACAAACAGCTTTTTGGGAAAGTGGATTTGAAGGAAAGGCCGAATTCGTACTGATTGTTCACAACCCAGAAGGCATTAGCATCAAACAAAACGCCAGAGTAACGCAAGTAGCTTTTGTAAAAACAACAGGGGCGGAAACTGGGTACGCGGGTGTTTACAAGAACATCGAATAAATATAATAATCTTTTAATGGCTTTTTCTTTGAGGAATAGTGTGGCTTGTCCGGTTGAGCCAAGCGAATGCCGGACTACCTGATGAACCTTTGTGAAGGTTTGTGCCTCGGTAGCTCAATGGGCAGAGCAGCTGATTCGTATTGTCATAAGACAGGAAATATCAGCAGGTTGTGGGTTCGAGTCCCACCCGGGGCTCTGCCATGCCAGTCATTGTGTGTCTGTCGTATCTCCCAAGATGCGATCTTGTCCGACCAAACCGGTCAATGGTACACCATACGCTGCCTCAAGTTCTTCTAAACGCTGGTATCTTTCCTGAGCAGTGTGAATGGTGTCTTCTAACACGGCTGTGTCATTCCGAATGGTATAGGGGATTAAGGTACGAAGGAACGGCACAGCGTCTTCACGTCCTGTTTCGCGGGCAAACAGCCACGGACTCATATTCACTTCCTCATCCGGATCATACCGCGCCAATCGCCATACGCCATTTTCATCACGCACCTGGTTCCCATTAAGACCGTTTTCAACATATGAATGAACATCTGCTTCCGGATAGCCATAGAAGCGTCCGATGGAAGTGGCATCTGCATCATCACTGAGAACCGGTGGCGTGTGTTCCCGATAGCTGCGATCAGCGGTTGCATGGACCATATGGCGATACACTGGTGCATTGTCAACCGTTGCCACTGTATCTGTATCCACCCAGCAGTCCAGCCCTAAGGCATTCAATGCCTCCACGAACGGAAAAACGGCGTCATGATCAAATGTGTCTGCGTCAATGGAAACACCTCTTTTAAGACCGTCAGCTGTTAACAGTGCGTGTAATGCTTCCTCAGGTTGATATAATTGTGCACCATACATCGGCGGTGAGTCTGAATCAAGATAAGGGAACAATTCTGCGGAAGCCTGTGTCAATGTTCCATACACAGTTTCTTCGAGAGCAGCTGGTGACCATGTCTCAGAGTGTGCCGGGGAAAAGGTATATTCTAACATACTACTATATAGTGGTATCACTAATATTTAAAAGTTGGTCGTAGAGAGCTATATGCTGTTGTGCTACCCGCCGACTATCCCGCTGTTCTGCTGTCTGTCGGCCAGCGTGCGCTAGTCGCCGATAGAGTGGTGTATCAGACGTAAGTTGCGAAATTGCCGTATGAAATTCAGTGAGGGAATTGGCAAAAAGCGCGTTAGAGCCATGTGCAAGAAAATCATGATAGGCTGGCAATGGCCGCACAATGACCGGTGTCTCGCAAGCCATGGCTTCAAGTACAGTGAGACCTTCCGTTTCCGCATACGACGGATGCACTACACAGTAAGCAGCGGCATAGGCACCACGGACTATGTCAAATGGCTGATAGCCAAGCCAATACACATTGTCTGGTGCTTGCTGCATCAATGTATGTTTATACCAATATGATGGCGGATATCCTGCTCTGATATCGCCAATCACCACAAACGTATGTGCAGGTAGCTGCCGTGCCAGTGCCACAATCGAACGAATATTTTTGCGCGGATCATCTAACCGACCGACTGTCAGTATAAAATCAGACAGACCGAATTGCGCAATAAATCGCTCCCGGGCTGTTGGATCGTAATAGACAGAATGAGTATCAACTCCACTTGGAATAACTGACACTGGCCCAATATCAGCAACGCGTAGCCTCTGAGCCAAATATGAAGTAGGCACTGTTATATAGTCATACTGTGGCAAGACTGACAGCACATACTCCCAGCTAAGTTGTGAAACACCAGGAACCGGCAACGGAATGCCGGGAAACGCAGCCGGATCTGTGTGCAAAGTAAATATATGTGGCGTATCCGCATATCGGCGAAGAGCATACAACGAGAGATAAAAAGGTGAATGTGAATGTAATAGATCGCAGTCTGCAAAACGTGTGTTAAGAAAGACAGAAATGTTATTAGCTGACAAATGCCGAAACAAACGTAGCATAGCAGTGCTTTGGCCATAGGCACTCTGTGCAAACGCATTAATCATACCAACGGTCATTGTCACTCCTATCACCTACGTATGCGAGCTGTTAGCCACTGCGAACGACATTATACTTCGTATCACGGCGGCTGATATGCCAGTGCGACAGATACCACATATCGTTCTGTGTCGTCACAGCATATGTGCTATTATGAGCTTTTACGGATACAGAGTAATCTGTATCGGCGGAAAACGAGATCGTGGCGATCTCTCCTTGTGCTAACGTCTCTGTCTGACTCACATTGTTCACTGTCACCGTAACTGATTGTGATGTATTGTAATTGGCTACATAAACCTCTAGAGAGGTGTTGGCAAACCCGACAACAGTCAACGCAGAAAAATCAGCTAAGCGGCTGGTAAAAAACTGCCGTTCTAGTTCGAGAAAGTGTCGCAGGGCAAATGGCCGGCGAGTGCTATTATGAGAAAAGGCTATGGCATTCAGAGCAGCAGGCATCTGTCGCGTATGCTGTTTAACAGCTTTAGCTAGAGGAGTTGAAGAAGAGGAATGTGTTTCTGTTAAAAACAAAGGGGCGATGGGAATAAGTAAGAGCAAAGCGAATAAGAGAAAGAACTGCCCTTTCATTGCCGCCTCACCGCAATTTGCAACGTATCATTCGCCATGCCTTTGTTTGTCAGTACAACAGTAGAACGGCGGGGAAATATCGAAAATTGTTCTCCTGTCAATTGCACTGTACTTGCATTATACTGGAGAATAACACGGGCTTCATTCTCGGCCCGAGCATAGCGTAACGTGCCAATAGTTGTGTTTAAGTCATCAGCGAAGATACGTTGTTCTGTCTCTAGCCGATAGTAGACACGATTGCGGCTAGTATCAAATATAAAAGCGCCACGGGAGAGTGTAGTTGGCACCGTTGTTGATGAATGCTTCCCTAATGAAACGGTGTCAATGGCCGAATCAAATGCTTGTAACGTATCTCTCGCCTGCTTCAAAGCCAAACCATCCCTCACTTCAGCAACAGTGGGCTGTAATTGGAATACCACTAGGGTGATTGCACTGATAACTAAAGCGGTGTATAATACAAAAGACACAAGTGGGGAAACGCCTGATGCACTCATTGTACACCGACCTCCACGTACACAGGCTGCAACTGTCTATTGTAATACCGATGTGTATGTCGGGTGCCGGATAAAGGACCGGTACGGGTAATATTTGTTAAAAAGACATGATATGTGCCCACTACGGCATCACCACGAATCGTGACATTGTTCGAAGCTAGCAATGGCGACAGTGTTCGGCGAACCACACTATCGTCCTGATCATGAGAGAGAAGCTGCTTCCCATTAAAGCTAACGGTCACATTATCAGCCTGATCAAACCAGATAACCAATCGCGCCTTGTCAACGCTGTCATTCACAAATACTAGGTGTGTAGCAGTGGACAATTTTCCTGCACGAAACCGGACATCATTAATTGCTGTTGCAACCGTCTGTAAAGGGAAGAGATGCCGATAGGTAGATTGCACATGTGAAAGATTGTGGGAACGGACCTGTGTTTCTGAAAGCTCAATCTGACGGGCGGCAGACGATTTAGTGTCTGGTATATCTACAAGGAACATGAATGTTAGTAGTACGATAGCCGCGATCACCGCTTCCATCGTATGCAAGTAGCCTTTCATCGCCATACCGCGACAGTCACCTCCGTATCCGTCAATTGACCGTGCTTGGTGACAAATTGACGATGATGAGTGATAGATTGAGCAGGTTCGGGGATAGGCCGCCCATATGAGCGATTGCCGACAGTCACATTATACCGTGTATGACCAACAAATGTCGTCAAATCTGATGCATCAAGCGAAAACCGATGGAACGGCCACTCGTCGCGCTGATCCACATAGAATGACCAGTCAATAACATGAGTGTTATTATAGGCGGCAACGTCGGTCGTGTCCGAAAAATCAGTGTCCTGGAAATACACCAACGTAAATGTATTCTGGCCAGCGACAAACGTCGCATTAAACGTAATCGTATCATCAGCAACCGAGGCATCGGTCGGCAATACAGTAGTATCTGATTTCACTACCACTGAATTTGGATCCGTTCCTGATGGAAAAGCATATGGGAGCTGAATCGCGCCTGAAAACGAAGTATTCGCTATAACAGTGAAAGGTTGATAAGCACTCTCTACGGATAGGGAAGAAAATACAAAAGAAGAGAGTTTCTCTAACTGTGCTGACGTATCGTGTATACCGCTCTCCCGTGTATCGGTCGTGGCATGCACATGTAACAAAAACGCTACGGCTGCACCAAGGAAGATTACAATCCCGAAAAAGTCATCGAGGGACAAGGCCATATCTAATATGGACGTGGCTCATATTTATTGGCTCGCCTTTAGGGTCGAATTCGCTCGAATTCGTAATACGTTACCCCTTGCTCATTGTCAACCACCGCCCATAGTAACGTTGTGCGGATGTTCTGGGCCAACCGCACAGCACGCGACATCTCTTGGTAAGAAAGACGATATTCCTCCGGCACGGCGTGGACAACCCACTTGGTATGCTCTTTCTGACTCTTCGGCCCATCTTTGTATGGATTGACACCACGAGGATACACTCGAAAGTGAGTGCCAAATTTAAAGCCAGATTTCACGACGTAGCCACGACTGCGTAAATCACGATATACGGCCAATTGTTGCGGAAATTCTGAATCCTTTTCTGTGAAAGTAACCGACAGATCATGTTGTGATTGTTTTTCACTGTTAACAACGACTGACAGCATCCCTTTTTCCACTAAATGCATGGCTTCAACGAGGGACAATTCCAAATATCGATCAGTCTCTGTTTCAATAATCTTACCACAGTAGCCATGAGTGTGAAGGGCATCAATATCATCCCATACACGCACGCGCGTCTCAAGAAGATAGGCATCGGTCATACTACTCATTTCCTATATAGTTTTTTAAAAGAGAGGGCGGGTGGGAACTATTGCTAATTCGACCTTCACCATTTGTCACAAACTATTTGAGGCTGCAATACTTATTGGTAGGTAATGGAATCAACCGCTATCTTATCAGGCAAAGGCGGCGTAGGGAAAACGTTCGTCGCTGCCAACCTTGGCCCATTGCTGCAAGAACAAGGGAAAAAGACGTTGTTAGTTGATGCCGATGTAACGGGCGCCAACCTTATCCAGCATTTTGGTCTTTCAGCCCCTGTCACGCTCAATGATGTCTTAGCTGGTCATGCACTCATTACGCAAGCCTACTACAAATCACAAGGAATCGGGATCGTTCCTTCTAGTTTTATGGACTTTTCAGGCAATCCAGACCGGTTAAAAGACATGTTGTTTAGTTTTGACGGGAAAAAAGACCATGTTATCGTTGATGGACCGTCTGGCGCCGGAGAGCAGGCAGAGCAGGTACTACAAGCTGTTGATTCTGTCATTATAGTATCAGAACCGTTGCCACAATCTTTGACGAACGCATACGGGATTGTACAATTATGCAAACAATATAAGAGGCCTATAAAAGGGGTTATCGCAAACAACGTCCACAGAAAACGATATGAGGTTTCAGATGAACATGTCGCTGATTTCTTAGAATCACCACTGTTAGGATCACTCCCCGATGCTCATATGATACGGAGGAGTATGAGTGTGCCACAACCTTTTATTCAGCAATATCCTCGGCATACGGTGTCACGACAATTGCGACAAATTGCTGGGCAACTAACAGGACAGCAAACCAGCTCTAAATTAGGGGTCTGGGAGAGATGTAAGGAAATATTCAGCTAACTGTCAGCTAACTGTGACTTTACTTGCTTTGCTGTGCTAGCACCAATGATGCTGGATAACGTAAAAGTATCTATCTGCTGCAGATCGCTAGCAGAGCGAATTCCTTTGTTATACAGCTGTCGAGCACGTTTTCTCCCGATGCCTTTGTAGCGAACTAGCGACAATAACGCTGATTGCACGCCATGTTTCAGCTGTAACCGTAACCGCTCCACTTCACCATAGGCTTCTGTATACTGCTTAATCCGCGCAATTTCCCGCATACTATATAGCAGCCACTCGGCAACATGCAATTTGGCACGCAACACGCCCGGGGTGATGCCGTAGGTATCAAGTATCGAGTCATCAGCCCATTCATCCATCCATGCTTGACATACCACTGCAGTCTTAATTTGTTCCAGAAATGTGTCAAAGTGATAGTCCCATTCCGCCGGCACCAAGATATGCTCAGCTAGTTCTTCAATATACGGCAACAGCATATCCCTGTCCTTTTTTCGGGCCCGAAATAAAGGCTTCATTTCGGTGCAAGCACATATTGTGTAGAGATAAAGGAAAGGGAATCTTTGAGGTGTTGTCAATGTCTCCAAAAACCGTAAAACAGTCTCAGGATCAATGTACAATTCCGCTGTCCGTTCTCCCAAGGAAGTCGCCACATATTCTCCGTTTGTGAAACGCACAAAGCCATAATCTTGTAAACGATCAAGTATGCGCTGAATACTCTGTTGTATAGCGGCTACATCACCATATTGATGTGCATACAATGACTGTGAAAAAAACTGGAAAATTTCTTCCTGACTGAGACCAAATGAGGAGGCAATGAGCCCAATAATATGAAAGCGCAAGACAGGCTCCACGCCTAATTTAGAATATATTGGTTCCACTGTACCATGGATGTAACGATCATAGATCGCCTGTTTCATCTGAGTATCCGCAGCATATGCTAAGGCTATTCCTTCCGAATGATGTTCCGGTCGTCCTGCTCTACCAGTCATCTGGGCGTACTCCATAGTCGGAATGTAATCCATACCGTGTGGACCAAATCGCTTCACATCTTTCATAATTACTGCATAGGATGGTAATGACACTCCCATAGCAAGAGTGGGTGTTGCAGTGATATAAGAGATTGCTCCATTAAGAAACTGCTCCTCAACCAGCTGACGTTGGGCACTAACCAGGCCAGCGTGGTGAAAAGCAACACCTGCTCGAATACAGGAAGCCAGTTCCTTACATTGTGTAGTCGGTGTGCTTAACGCTTGCGTTATATCGTTTGCCATCGCTTCTCCATTTGGTGGCGGTTCAGCAACCTGTGCTATGCGACGCGCCCACGCCTCCGTACTCTTCCGTGAATTGGTGAACACGATGGCCTGTCGTTCATGCCGCTGTAGATAAGAAATACAATTGAGAATGTCACTGTCATACAGAGATGGTAACGAGTCACCATCCGTCTCTTCCGTTTCCATATCAGCTGCTGCGACAAATCCTTCAGCTGGAGAGGTATGAGCTCCCACATCAGTCTCATGCAGCTCATTCGCCCACTCTAGCTTGTTGTTAAAAATCACTCCTTGATGAAGCCTCACTGGTCGGTAGTCACTTTCTACTAGCGTGCATTGTAACCAATCAGCGATCTCGCTCGCATTCTGTACCGTTGCCGATAAAGCTACGAGTTGAAAGGCTGCAGTGTCACGCAAACGAGTAACAACCATTTCTAATGTAGGGCCTCGTTGCACATCGTTCAGCAAATGAATTTCATCAAACACTACAAGACCAACACGTGACAACCACGGTATGCCATGACGCAACAAAGAGTCAAATTTTTCCACTGTCAATATTATAATTTGTTTGTCAGACAGTCTCTCTGCAGTATCGTAATCACCCATGCTGATGCCTACATTGTCAGCACCAAACCACTCGCACAATTGATTGTATTTCTCTGAACCAAGAGAACGCAACGGAACAACGTATACTGATTTCTTCTGCTCTGCAATCCACTGTGACATAGCCATAGCAGCAATTAAGGTTTTTCCTGAAGCAGTAGGAGATGCAACAAGCAAATTATTGCCGTTTAATAGCCCGTGTTCGACAGCCAAACGCTGCGGGGCGTTTAGTGTTTCAATGCCTTCCGAATGCAGAGTCTGTACAAAAGAATCACTGAGAGCGGTTATATCATAAAGTCGCATATTATTCCTGTTCGTGCTATATTCAAAAATGTATAGGGTCGTAAAGTATAAAAGCCCTTGCCGAGCATCACAACTATGGGGCTGTTTGACTATTTCGGCAATCCGGCAGGCTTGTGGGCCTTACTGTCTTTAATTGGTCTGCTCATTCTTTACCTAATTTATCGACAACCGCGCAGCATTCAATTGCCGTCTATACGGTTTTTACAACGACGATATGAACAGTCTCAATCCCATGCATGGTTACAACGGCTCAATCTTGACTGGCTATTCTTTCTCAACTTTCTATTGTTAATAGCTTTGTCTGCAGCGCTAGCGCAGCCGCAAATGCCAGTAAAGGGTGTACAGACAGAGGAGCCAGTCATTGCCATTGACACATCAGCAAGCATGCAAGCACAGAACAGCATATCTCAAGTCAAAGAAAAGGCATACCAGTATCTTGGGCAAACAAACACCATCGTTAGCTACAATACACAAATCAATGTATTGGCAGAAGAAGTGTCAAGAGACAAAGCACAGTCTATTTTAGAGAATCTTGAAGTACAGGCGGTAAGCGATGCCCCTCAGACAGCCATATCATCACTACAATCCTTGTTTCCACAAAAAAAGATCTTTCTGTTCAGTGATTTTCGTAATCCAACAGCAGCCAATATACAACTGTCTCAGAACATCAGAGCGGTACCCGTTAACAAAAATACACTGTTGAGAAATGCGGGCATTACAGACACAACTATTGGGTCAAACACACTCTCTTTTACAGTAACTAACTTTCATCTCAAGACAAAAAATTTTTCTATAGCCACTCCTCAAAAGCGACACCTCTTTAGTGTAGAGGGGGGAAAGCAGACTACCATTGAAATACCAACTCCAAATCAATCAACGGAAATACGCTTACAACCGTCCGATGCCTTTTCACTCGATAATACATTTTATTATTCCAGGCCAGATAAACAAACAATCGATTCGGTCGTTATAAGCGACACAACAACGCCATACCTCTCATCTGCATTAAAAGCCATGCCTTTTGTATCAGTA
>JAHENU010000008.1 GCA_018609855.1 Candidatus Nanohaloarchaea archaeon
AGGAGAAGCTGTAGAAAGGGATATTGCATTACCAAATGATGCATTCCATTCTAATTTTCAGGTACGCTTTCGCCAGGATGGTGGCAGCGGCAATGACTATGATTACTGGCACTTTGATACAGTACAGATACAATCCACTGCTGCTGAGACGACCAGTGGCAATTATACCAGCACTTTATTCGATGCCGGTAGTACCGTGACATGGAACAATGCCTCTCTGAAAACAAATGGTAAAGGCACTGTCAATATCTCTTATTCAAACGGCTCCCAGTGGTTTACCAACCTAACGGCCATGCCTGATTCACAACAATTGCGCTTCAATCTGTCATTGACCACATCAGATGTCACCCAAGTGCCAGAGGTTGGTTCTGTTACAATAAATATGGAGACCGCCGTCGTTGAGTTTGATTTTGCCATCAACGCCTCAGAAAAAAGGAAGGATTCCATGATTGTTATGTCGGACGGGGAAGCTAATATTGAGACATCTATGAGCAATGTGCCCGATCATGATAACGATGGCGATGTCGATGCGAAAGATCACACGATTGAAGCAGGCTGTCGCGCTCACGACAACCACAATATTACGGTTCATGCTGTTGGTTTTGGGTCAGGCGCTGATAACCAAACATTAAACCTAACAGCACAATGCGGTGATGGCATCTATCGCTTCTCCAGCACTGGCGAGTTAGAGGCAATTTTCGCTAACATTAGCAACACGATCTTGAATGCAAGCTTTACCGGCCAGACAGTGAAGACGGATGAGAAAGCAGCATTTGGCAAACTCTACGCTGACTCCTACCTGAGCTTGAATTATACACCAGAGACGCAGCAACCAGCTGGCACATTTGCATTACAACAACAGAGCGATCGCTTCGGTGGCAACATTACATCGCCGAAGAATGGCACATTTATTATACCACAACACACAGATGTATTAAATGCCAAAACCACCTCCTATTCGGCCAATTACTGGACAGACCGACTATCTCTCAAAAACACCTCCGACAACTTTACATCGGTCTATCAACTTTGGACCTACGGAGACAATTATCGCACGTTAGGTGACCCTTATACTGTATTTATTCCGCCGAACGAGGTACAGAATGGCACAAACGCCATACGCATGGACACTGGCTTGAGCAAAAACGAAACATTCGGCGGCAGTCCAGATAACCGAGTCTTTTACACACTAGCTGTAGACGGCAGTGTGGGATATGGAGAGGTGTATCCAAAACTCGAAGGCGGCAATACAACCGTCACCTCTGAGTTTGGCACATTCACTCTTTCTGTCGGCAATAGCAGTGATTCGTGGAATGCCAGTACCGATGCCTTGGACAACGCAGTTGATCGGCTAATGGAACAGTTAGATGTTGACAATAATGACAAAGTCGATTTCCAGCTGACTGATGAGAGCATCACGATTAGCTCTGTTCGATCAGACGATATTCCGTGGCTCTTCGGCCCACTGACTGTTCGTGTGGAGGTATGGGAATGAGAAAAGGATTTACATTCACATTGTTTGTCTTTTTTATTATCGCCTTACTTCTCACTACTGTCGCTTTTCAGCCTGTTTCCTTATTCCGCGATGTCGAGCAATCCGTTGAAAAAGTAAAGGCAGATGAAGCCTTCTATTTTTTGGAAAGCATTCAATCTGATCTCGACCGTGCAGCCCATATAGCTGGCAGACGGGCAACGGCCTCCTTAATACAACAAGCCATTAATGGATCCACGGTCACGGATGCACCGGCCAACATGACCACTTTGCTCTTTAACGGCACATTCAATAACACAACGACACCGTTAATGGCTGATTCCTCCTTACAGGAATGGGCTAATGGGGTGGAAGATTTGGCACAAGACACCTATCAGACACGTATTCGCTTCGCTAACCAAACTATATCCTACGCAAACCTTTCACTCGGTGTTCGCTATACAGCAGACATACTACTAAATGACACCGCCTCACCAGCCGCTTTTCATCCAACACCACAGAAAATAGTAGATATTTCTATCACACAATTAGAAGATCCATTTATTTCGTTACAAACCAATGGCCAATTCGGTCAGACATTCACGGCATGTAATAGCTCTGTGCATGCACGGAAGCTTGACGCGGGCAATCAAACTAACATTGAGGAATGGGTGGCCGAGAAAACCTGGAAGATGAACAATACCTCCACTGCATTCGACAATATACCAAAAGACCGGATCGCGGTAACAGAAAAAGTATGTGCTTATAACCAGACACAATTATCAGCACTGGAAGAGTTTGCTGCAGTTGTCTCTGAAGAGACCCTAGATCTACAAAACCAGTGCGATGGCAATGTGTCCCTAGACGCCTTTACCGGCGGTATTCAGTATGAAAAGATACTGAACGACACATACACTGTCGTTAGTGGAAAAGACGTGTGGCGCAATAACATACTCAATCAAGTACGCTCAGGCTGCTATTTTCTAACAGAAGACGGCCCTTCAGTATTTGACCGCATTGAAAACTCAACAACCAATACGCAATTTCAGGGGATTGGCCATTTCCTTGACCTTGAATCCATGCAAGCAGACCTAACTTATGAACGATCAGCGTTAGACTATGTCTATTTCAATCCAGAGCCATATGGATCTTTGCATAAAATACAGGGCGTCACCGATAGAGAATCATGGTTCCGACTGGATGACACTCATGTCACCCGGTGGAATATATCAGATTTGACCTATGGGTAGTTCTCAACGTATGAATAGGAAGAAAGAACAAAATAACAAAATTAAATTGTCCCTTGCAGCGTTCCAGTTGCATTGGTTGGATTGTCAAGACCGGAGATATCGTAATTAACGCGCACATTAATTTGGTTGCAGGCTCCTGACGTGAGACCGCTAATACTACTGACTGTGACTGAGGTAGTATCGCCGGTGTTCAATGATGTGCCAACAGACGTATTGCCTTCAGTGAATGATTCATCCTGGTTGGAGTCGACATACACGTCGTTGATAGTCATTGTCTGTCCACCAGAATTTCGTAACTCTAGGTCAAGCTGGCTATTGCCAGTGAAGGCCCATGTGTCTAATTGCATGTTGCCACCAAATGCAGTTGCGGGTGCTGTTTTCGGACAGGTCGCTCCACCTTGGTTCAATAGCAAGAGGATTGCTGCCCCTGCAATGACAATCGCAAGGATAGCCCAGCCATAAGTAGTTAAGTACTCGATGGCTGATTGCCCTTTCCGTTCCGTTCGAAGTGGAAACTGATTTTTGCTCATTGTGTAACCCTCAAGTATATTTTATTACTGCAGTTCTTGTTTAAATAAGTTATCTTTTTTTCAGAAGGCTACAGGAGGAGCAATAAAACAAAACGGCCTTATACATTACACCTCTTTTTCTTTCCTAACCAATCAATCCACCGACCATAGCCTCTACACCGGCCCGAATCGCAAAAAACACCGCTAAAGAAATGACGAGGTAGATTGGGATGCCTTTAAATCCACGGACAATCGTTCCATGTTTAATTTCAGAGATGATCAATGAAGCAAATGTGTTCGTAACAACAATTGAGGTAACAGCAAATCGCAAGAAAAATTTAGGATCAATTGTTGGCTGACTAATAGATACAATAGAAGTCTTTGTTTCTGAAAAATCAACATCCTGTTCGCTCCACATGGTAAATGTTGTGTCAATTAAATAAGTAGAGATGCCGAATAACAATGGCGCGCCAACTACAGCTGCCATGGTGATAAATAACACGTACATTTTCACATTCGAACTGATTTCTTTACGCAACATTAACGTCTTTCGTATATCGTGCGCAGAGCTTTCTAATAATTCTGATAGTTCACCACCAGCTTGCATACCGTCTAGTATTAATCGGATGACTTCACGAAACAAGCCAGAATTGGAACGATCACGGAGTTTGCGTAGGGCCTTTTCAACCGGCGCTCCACCGAAAATCTCCATTGAAGCTTCCTTCACCTCACGTGCCAGTGGGCCAAACTCATCCCGAGCACTCACTAGTAAGGCCTTATCAACCGTCAGGCCTGAGCGAATATTAGCGCTCATCAATAGTAATGCATCTGGCAACACTTGTTCAATCTCCTCTCGCCGCTTTTCAGCGGTCATACGAATAATTACGTAAGGAGTAAAGCCAGCCATTACTAGGAGTGGCAGTACGCTAATACCAACTATCCACAGAGGCAATGGCAGTAACAGTAGTCCAACTATCCCCACAACTAGTATGGCGGGTGTCATATAGAGAAAGAGTGACGAAGGCTGTTCCATATCTGCATACAGCGCTTCTTCCTGCACTTTATTATATACAGTTTGGATCACTGATGCCATGGTATCACGCTTTCACCATTGGCCGTTTCATTTTCACAAAGCTGATAAAAAAGATTTGAAAGAGAGTAATGCCGCCAAGCACAATGTAAAAGAGCATGGTACCTATATTGAGCCCGGTAAACGTAGACAGTATCATGAGAAAGGTGACACCCATTGAAGGGATAATCACACCGATCAGCATGTATACCAGAGTGTATGGATTTAACTCCCTCCCATACTTTCGGACATCTAACATCTGACTATCCATAACGGATTCAACCAATGACTCAAGGGTTGTAGAAATGTTAGCGCCAGCCTCTATAGCACTAATTAATTGCCATAACGATCTGCGGTATTGAAGAGAAGGGTTCCGAATAACAGATTGCTCTAACGCCTCAACCTCAGGCATACCAGTGCTAATTTGTCTCACAATTTGTTGGAACTCTTCAGAAATAGCTCCATAGCCAGAAGTAACTGAAATTAAAGCATTATATAAAGGGATCCCAGATTGTACTTCAATCAATATATGACGCAATGCATAAGGAAGATCACGCTCCAAACGCCTGACACGCTTCTTAGCAGCCTTTGCCGGCCCCTTGACGTCCGTGAATACAGAGAATAGAAAAATCACAGGCAATAATACTAATCCGCCAAGCCATATTAACTGTTCGCCTGCATACAACCCCATACCGACAACAATTGCAGAGAGAAAAACAGCGCGCAATACCGATTTTTGCAAGGATCGTGCAATCAACTTATAGGGATCAATATCTTGTTCAGCCTGAATAATGCTTCGTTCTAAGTTGGGAAATAACACCTTCCATTTTTCAGCCCATGCCAAAAAAATATTGTGAATGCGTTCGCGTAGTTCCACAGCATCACCTCAATTCTCCGATCCTAAAAGCTTCCGTGCATCCGCGTTCGTGGAAGCGATGTCTTTTACATGATCAGGATCTTGGTAAAATTCTGCTATGACTTTTCCCACATCATCGACATCATGCACATCTTGGTTACACATCCATTTAAGTATAGACACTCGGTCGTCAATTTCTTGCTGTATAGCATCAGTGTCAAGGCCAACCAACATTTCTAATTTCGCAAACATTTTCATGCTCCTCCCTTCCTTCAACAGTTTATCTTGTTTTGGATGCCACCGGTATAGCACGTTGGCCGAGGCTTCAGAGCCGCTCCCTCCATACTCTGGAATGAATTCTGCCACCTCCATCACTCGACGCATGTTTTTCCGGCGATCACGAAACATAACGACATTCAGATCAACGGCGTCAATTAATGTGGCTGGAATACTAATTGGTGGGTTCACCAAACGTCGAACTGTTTGTTGCGCTGTGTCAGCATGGAGTGTTGAATACACGGAATGTCCTGTATTCATAGCCTCAAACAACACCTCTGCTTGCCGCTTTTTCCGAATTTCACCCACTAATATACGATCGGGCCGCATACGCAGTGAATTCACTAGTAAATTCAACATACTGACACCGCCTTTTCCCTCTGGATTTGGCTCCCGCGTTGTAAGGGGAACCCAGTGAAGGAAATCAGGCAACCGCACTTCACGAGTATCTTCTATAGAAATAATACGTTGATTTGGAGGAATGAAAGGCATCAATACATTTAACAGACTGGTTTTACCCGAACCAGTACCGCCAGATACAATGATGTTTAATTCATATTGCACAGCCAACCATAAAAGTGCTGCTGTATCTGTATCAATAGTGCCATTCTGTATAAAATGGGTGATCGTCCAGGGACTTCGGGCAAACTTCCGTATAGTCAATGTGTTACCGTGGGTTGAGATAGGGAACAATGTAGCGTTTGTCCGATCCCCGGTCGGCAAATGGGCATCGAGCAACGGATTTAAACTAGAAATCTGTTTCCCAACGCGCCGGGCGATTATCGAGGCGTAGTTGTAAATCACACCTTCATCAGAAAAGGTCACATTTGTCTTCACCCACCCATACTGTTTATGATATACCCATACTGGTTCATGGGATCCGTTAATCACAATCTCCTCTAATTGTGGATCGCCGAGCAAAATTTCTAAATCACCAAGCCCCAGCATTTCATGCAGTAGTTTACCAATAACCAATTGTTTTTCATCATCCTCTAATCCTGGCAAATATCGATCAATCACTTCATACGCTTTATCGCGGAACTTCTCCTTGACGGTTTCATATTCATTTGGATCAACAAATTCTTTAATAGATACAGAAACTTGTTTGACAAGTTTGTCTTTAATCTCATGCAATACAGCCTCTGTCGCTTCATTTATTGCCGGCAGCTCAAATGTATACTGTGGTACATATTCACCACTGTCCGTAATATGGACAGTAACGCTGATGCCATCTGATTCAATTGTGTAGTGTTCATCGATTGCCATGCAGCACCCCCCACAAAGTCTTTTTAAGACGGCTAGTTATTCGCTCAATCTTGGCTTTCTGCTCCGTTACTTGAGATAATGTCTCCTCCGCAGATTCGCTGTCTTCTACATCCTTCAGCGTTTTCATCGCTCTTACATTCCGCTGGAGCTTCTGTTTTACCTGTGTAAATTCTGCTATCCACTCTTCAGCTGCCTGTATATGCTGCAAAGATTCTTCCATTTCATCCAAAACTCGATCTATACGTTCTTCCAATTCCTCCTCTTCTTCGTGTAGCCGTTGTTCTTGCTGATAAATATCTTGCAACGCTTTCTGCAGCTGTCGCTCTCGTTTCCGATCTTTTTCTAGGACTTCTCCCATGTACTGAAGCTCTTCCTTGACTTGCTGGACAAATGAATCCTCACTCTGAATTGTTTCCTCTGCTTGAGATACATTTTCTTTTACCTCTTGTTCTAGCTCGTCTACTTTTTCTTCCACCGTAGCCTTATTCTCAGCGTCCATACGCAATACAGCACCTTTCGCTGTATAATCTTTTTCTATAATATTCTCGTTCACCAATGCATTAATCCATACTTGCACTGTCTCTTCAGGAACGTCAGTGTGAGCTATTGCATCTTTGACAGCAACTTCTCCATGCTTTGCAACGTACTGAAGTAATGTATCTACATCTGTTTGTATAATAGCGTCACGCCAATCTGATGACTTTTGGGCATCATCAGCTCCCGAAGCATTTTCCTGAGACTGTTGTTCCTTTAACATACGGGAAGCTCGTTTCACCGCTTCTTGCCATGGCTCATTTTCTTTGCGAATATCTTTCGCTAATTTTAGAGGGTTCTCGCCACTACCTGTATTATCAGGTTGTTGATTATCACTCATCGTATCACTTATGTATTGCCATCCATCTTTTAAATTGTTCTGTCTTTTGTGAGGAAGCTATAAATACCAAGCTGCCAGAGAGAAAGGTATGTTTGGCTACATCCTCTTGGCTATTGGCATAATTGGGACTGGCATAGCAGCTTACCATGATATACGCACCACCGATGTCCCCGACTATCCAGCGCTTTACATGACCATTATTGCTATTCTCATACACAGCATACAGACTACCATTACCGGCAACACAACTTTTGTTGCACAATCATTACTCTATGGCACCATTTTAACAGCCATAGGAGCTTTACAATACGTATTACGGCTATGGGGAGGCGCAGATATGCTATTACTGGGTGCTTTTGGCTTTACATTTCCATACTTACCACAAGAATTCTCAACACTGGCAGAAATACCGCCCTGGCCTTTCCCTGTCACGCTCTTTTTCAATTTGCTGATCGTGGGCTCTCTCTATTCACTTCTGTATGCCACTGCGTTGTTTTTCACTATACCAAATCACCTGTATGTATTCCTTCAAAACATCAGATCTCATGCTCGCAGTTTTGCTATTGGCACCGGTGTCTATATACTCGCATTTATAGCAGTGTTACTTATTGTGCCTTTCACACTGCTAACACTTGCCCCAATTGCTTTACAAATCTATGGTTATTTCGTAGCTATCTACATACTCTATATTTTCCTTTCCACGATTCAAAAGAATAGTATGGAACGGACGATTTCTCCTGGGCAATTACAGGAAGGCGATGTATTAGCGGAAGACGTTGTATTATCAGACACAACAATTCATGCGAGCCGTATTGAAGGGCTTACAAATGCACAGGTGGCAGCGATTCAAAAGAAAGAAGAAAGCGTAACGGTTATGCACGGAGTTCCGTATATTCCAGCATTTTTCTTTGCGCTCATTATTTCTGTCACTATAGGCGATATTATCTATCTCTTACTGCCACTCTAGTTATTCTACCACAGTCGGCCGTATTTTATGGTATTGCGTCATATGGGCACGTAATTTCGTTAGCTCATCCTCAACATAATGTGTCGTTTCATGCAATTGCTTGCCATGCTCCATCATATAATCGCTCAGTCTTTGCAATTTCTCTTCCAACGCATCAATTCGCTGTTCAACGCTCTGTTGTTCCTGCTGCTCAAATTGGTCAAGCTCTTGCCGCTCCTCCTCCCGAAATTCTTCAAACCATGTCCGCAATTGTTCTTTCCATTCTGACGGATCAGCCTCTCTTTCAATCCGCTGTTCCAGCTTTTCCTGCAATTCTTTACTCTTTTGAATCTCATGTTGCATCTTATCTACCTTTTGCACTGCATCTTCAATACGGGACAACCTATTGTCTATGAACGTGTGCTGACTCTGTTCAAGTTGTTCCATCCATTCCTGAATCTGCTTTTGACCGACAGAGCCATCAGATCGTCCTTCTAATTCCTGCATACGCTCTGCTAGAGCATCCTGCTTTTGCCGTATGTCTTCCAAACGCCCTTGTATTTGTGAAACGGGCTCCTTCTGATGCTTCACAAACGAAGTGATGTGGTTGATTTTTTCATGTAATTCCTGAAGCTTATCATCCAATAATTGTACCTCTTCTTTCTCCAGACGTTGCAGCTCTTGCCGCTCCTCCTCCCGAAATTCTTCAAACCATGTCCGCAATTGTTCTTTCCATTCAGAAGGATTTTGTTGCGATTCCTCGATGGCCTCTATCCGTTCTTCAACGGCATTTTGTACCTGCGCCATTTGTGTCAGCTGTTGTTCTAGTGTTTCAGGCCTTTCCTGCTGAGTATCTTCTATTGCAGTTATTCGCTGTTTCAAGTCATCAACCGTCTCTTTCACTGCAGAAATATCTTTTTTGGTTCTGTCAAACATATCAGCTACTGTGTGATCAATTTCCGTTCTGACATTCGCTATTTGTGATTGTACACTATCGCATTGTTGTTCTATGTCGGTGATGCGGTTCTGTAATAAAGCATAATTCTCTAAGACTTCTTCCTTAATTTCTTCTTTCAATTCCTGTTGCCCAGTGCTCAACGCATCATCCATTTTCTGCCGTGTTGTGTGGAGCGTATTGAATAATTCAGTCTCCAGCTGTTCCATGCCTTTTTGCACGCTCTGCATCTCATTGTACACAGCTTTTTTAATGGCAGCTGGCTGTACATCGTCCACCGTATCTTTCAACTGTTCGATGCGTTTCTGCAATTTTTTAATATGATCTTCGCAATCAGAAACGCGGTGACGCACATCTTTTGCTGCAGCATCATCCTGTATTTGTTCAACAAGTCGCAATTTTTCCGTGAGTTCTTCTGCATCAAATGTATCAAGAACATCTGACACTTCATCCAACGTTTCTCGCCACTCAGCATGCTCTTCCCGTTCCTGCTCTATTTCATCTTTGACTTTTGCGAGTTCGACCCACCAATTTTGTTCCGACGCCATACCTATCACTCACACTGTTTCCATTTATAAGTATCTCAGCCATAATTTATAAAAACACAGAACACAGTTTTGTAATATGGACCTACGGGAGAAAAATATGAACTTCCTGTATGGAGCGATTTTTGTTCTGGGAGCCATTATTTTTAATGGGATAGCGGTTGTGCTGGGCACTACGAATATAAGTCTTCCTATTATCCATATTCACTATGGTCTCTCAATTATAACAGCACTCATTGCTGTGTATTATCTCTTCCAAGCATTTTTTGCCAATTCATTTCGTCGTTCATAAAAAGAAAGTGTCTCCCATGCCATTATTCTTCAAGAATCGACTGCACGAGATCTTTAACCTCATCGCCATCCACACGACCAGCTAATGTCTGCATCACACCACCTGTTGTTTGACCGACCACCGCTTTCACATTATCCACCTCTCCTATCTGCCTTAGCTGCTCTTGCACAACAGTCCGTATTTCTTCTGCGCTGGCTTTGTACAACCCTTCTCGCTTAACCACTGTTTCTACAGAAGCGGAGGAAGGAAAGTGTTGCAGTATATAAGAGAATGCTGATTTAGCGATAGAATTATTCTCATACATAGTGAGTAGTGCATCAAGCGTCTCCACGGCAATATGCTCAACCAGCACCCCTTCCTGAGCAACTTTCCCTAATACATTTGTTAGCACATTAGCCACCAAGTGAGGGTCATGGCGCTCCTTGAGACGCGCATAGGTATCATAGTGTGGTGAATCCATTAGTTGTTGCGCTAACTCTCCACCAATCTCAGTTTTTAATCGCTGATACCGTTCTTGTGGTGTTTCAGGCAAAGTCTCATATGCACGCTGCTTCAAGGAACCAGTAATTTGTACGGGAGCAACGTCAGTTTCTGGATACAGACGTGCGCTGCCAGGTAATGGACGTAAGTATGATGTGGTTGCATCGCGCTCAGCGCGACGAGTCTCTTCCGGTACACGTTGCGGCAATGATGCCACCCGCTCGAAAAATGACTGAAGGTCAGATTCTTCTGAGCCAGCATCCAAAGCTATGAGCATAATCAGGTCATTGTTTCCAGCAGTAACAGTCCGTTTCACCTGCTGCCATTCTTTTACAACACCATAAGCAGCTAAATCTTCATCGCTATGAATAAATCCGTGAATACCAAAAGGCCGGAGATACTCTGTCAGTTCTGTGGCTAGCGTTTTGTCCCCACATAGCTGCTTTTTCATATACCCGCACAGTCCTGGAACTACATACGCCTTTATCACCCCAGATTCTGCAATAGTCCGCAATAATTCATGATCGCAGTATAAAAAGATATGACTAACGTCATATTCTTCAATTGATAGCTCAGTAATGTTGTGTTGTTGCAACTGATCACGAATAGCGATCAATTGCTCTTGTCGTTCAATTTCATTATCGACCAACTCGTCAATGCGTTTGACATCCTGAAATCCCTTAATTTCAACACGTGCACCAGTAGGCAAAGAAATATTCACATCTTGGCGAATAGTACCTAATCCTCGCTTCACAGGTAACGCACGAAGTAGCTGGCCTATTTCCAATGCAGCGGCTTTACACTCAGCGCCACTTTTTAATACCGGAGCAGTTCCTACCTCAAGCAGAGGAATACCCAGCCGGTTTAAATCATACACGGCTTTATCGCTTTTTCGTTCATGTAATCCGCATGCATCTTCTTCAATGTTAATTGTCTCAATAGGCACAGTCGAACCATTTGCTTCTATAGATCCATGCAGTCCAACTAAGCATGTTCTCTGGAATCCGGTAGTGTTTGATCCATCAACCACAGTCTTTCGCATTATCTGTATTTCATCAGGAACAGAACTTCCCATTAGTAATGCGGCTTGCACTGCATAGAATAAAGCATTGGTGTTCAATGGCTGTGGCGGCTCTTCATCCATCTCAACTAAGCAATTATTACTATACACCTGATACACATAGCGCTGGCGTTTTTGAAATTCATAGTGTGCAGCTGGATCTTGTCTCCCCATTTCTCCTGTAACTGGGAAGAGATAGCGAGAGAACGCAAACCGTGGCGCTTCATTGTGCATAGTGGTAGGACAATGACAAAATAGCTTTGTTTTTGTGTCTAGTTGCTGATGGATTTCCAATCCAATCGTCGGTGTTCCAGTCATTATATCACATCATA
>JAHENU010000009.1 GCA_018609855.1 Candidatus Nanohaloarchaea archaeon
GTTCGATGATACGAATATTGCTGGCGGAAAGAGACTCTTTTTGGGTGTGGGGACGCCAAAATATGATAATAACAATGCGTTCGGGTCGACAGTGATTGTTTTACAATATGCAAACGGTAGTCATGTGAGATTGGCGGAGGGTGATAATAACGACGTGAAGGGTACTAATACGGTATTAAATGCGTCTATTAACGTATCGAACGGTAAAACAACGGCGACAATTCGTAATGAGTCAGATAATAGTATTTTAAGACAAACAACAACAAATAGAGCTGGCTGGGATCGTATGCATTTGCAAGTACAGCCGAACGGAGGGGGTGAAGGACATTTTGATGAAGTGCTTGTCACGAATCAGCAATTTTCTGTTGACACAACCGTCGGTACAGAAAATTCAGCACCAACCGCCGAAGAACCACAAGTGAGCAACGATCCATTAGAATTAGGAAACGGCAATGCGACACAGACAATAGAGTTTAATGCCACACACCCTAACAGCAGATCAGATTTAGACACAGAGCTGTTGAACATCACTGATCCCGCCAGCAATTTAGAACAGACAAACACGAGAATGACAGACATTGGCAATATCTCTAATGGCAACACATACCAGTTTAATCACACGATCACAGCCAATAATGAGAATTTAGGCACCTATACACTTGATACGTTTATTAATGATACCGGCGCGGTGAGCGATATTAACAGCTCGACATTCAGCACGCAGGACACGAAAGGTCCAAATTTCTTCAATTCGGCTGTGTCACCTTCAACTGCTGAACCAGACGACACGGTAACTATTTCTATTGAATCAAATGATAGTGTGCGCAATGTAAACGTAAGTACAGTATTAGCTGAGGTCGAATTTCCAACTGGTACTAAGGTAAATAATACGATGACGTTGGCGAGCGGGCAAACATATGACGTAGACTTTTCTGACACATCTACCGAAGGCACCTATCGCGTCGATTTTTATGCGAATGAAACAGAATCAAACTGGGAATTTAACGACACCGATTTAGAGTTTAGCATTACCAGCTCTGTCGGCGGTGCAGCACCGTCAGGTGGCGGGTCTACAGAAGAAGAGGAAAAAGAACCAACCTTAGAAATTCTCGATAGCAGCGCATTTACCACAGTTGTTGCCCCTAGCACCCGCCTTCGCCAGCAATTCCGCGTGAGAAACACGTTGACCACACAGAACAATGTGACCATTAGTGCGAATGGCACGGATTGTGAACCTGTCTTCCTTATCGGTGAGGGCGGTGAAGAGAAAAAGGCAATCCAAACACAGCTCTCAGGCATCTCACCGACATTTAGCGGTGCGCAGTTCTTCACATATGTGATAGAGACACAAAACAAACCGACAGGCGATTACACTTGCAATGTGGTCGCTTCAGGCAATAATAATGTGGAAAAAGTACAGACGATTGAATATACCGTCAGCGAAAATGTGGGCTTCTTATCACAGCTATTCGATGATATCGACCTCACCGTCGCTGTTGTGGTCGTTGGTTTCATTATTGCAGGCGGCATAGCGGTGGGCATACAACGTAGTAATTAAATGCGTTTCACAAACTCGTGCCGCTCATAGTGACGCAATATAGGTGGAATGACGGCCCACACGATCAGGAATATGAAAATCACCGTTTGTGTATCCAGAAATAGCACACGCTCCCGTGGTAACGCTAGTGGGACGGCAATAGCGATGATAACGCGCCCAATGATTGATACAATAAGAGCTACACCGAAGTTAAACTTCATTCTCTGCCGCATCGTGCGATGCATTATACCACTTTATGTGGAGAACTAATTGTAGTCCCCTTCTTCTTCCTCGTCCTCGTCTTCAAATGGTAGTCGCATACCTTCCCTTTCACAGTAGAGGTTTTTATAACTTACGCTAGTCCTCATTGTCTTCCATATCCTGCACGAGCTGCTGCATCTGACGATGGATATACAGCCGTGCTCCTTTATTGTAGAGATACAGATGGAATAACTCATTAACAACGAAAGAAGCAAGTCCTAGAATTACAGAAAACACGCTATAGGTCAGATGCATAAACATTTGCTGTGGATAGAACCACATGGACATTATTGAGATGCCAGCCAGCAGCATCCCTGTGATAAGAAACGCGAGGGGGAAGAAATAGCGAATGCGCCAACTCGCTTCTAGCTTGTCGTACTCTTTTTGCCACCAGTCATATACACGTAATCCTGCCTTTTGTGTGCCATGTCGCATAGCAATCACGATACACACCGCCGTACTTCATTGAACGTCCGCCTGAGTGACGGTGTGGAAATATCAAGCGCATTGGCGACCATTGTTTTGGTCATATTGTACTTATATTCCTCTGCGGCAATGAAGAGGAGGGCTGCTACTAATGTGCCACGGTGATTGCATTTCAGCCGAATCGCCTGTTCTGTCTGTTGATGCTGTATCTCCTGGAGCAGCCGATACGCCCGCTCTTTCACCTCTGCTCCCACGCGTAATCGTCTGGCAGCACGGTCAAGGATAACTCGCATGCTTTTGTTCCACGTTTCTTGTGAATCAATTCGCTCCCAGCCATGAACGAGTGGTGTTGTGGCATATTTTTACTGTGCATATGCGCGCGCCACATCTCTCATGTATTGTCACTCTCGCTGTCTGTCTATTTATAAATATCCCCGCAGGAGATACTTATATAAATGATTGAAAAGTAAAAAACATAAGGCCGTGGGTCTGTTACAGAGGGTATGATATAATGGCAGTACAAAGCAGAGCGGAATATCAGCAGGCACGGAAAAGATTGCAGGAACAGCTGCAGGAACGTGGATGGCGTATTAAGGACATAAGTCCGAGACCAGTTATTGTGGAAATTGCCAGTACAAAAGGACCGTTTATATTTTTTCTGTACGAAGATGAAGTGCTTGGCACAGTGAATTCGCACAACATAATTGATTTATTCCTCACGAAAAGCGAAAAACTGACGAGAGATTTATTGCAAAGCGATGTATTTCCAGAAGAAGAGTGGATAGAAGAAAAAGGATTTACTTTCCTTGGTTCGGATTCATCGATTTCAGTTGATAGCGCTGTAGAAGCCACACCTGAATTTACGTGGACTGCATTTGGTACACGAGGACAAGACGGTCTTGCTGAAGCCGACGGCATTATTATCAACTGGGCTTGGAGTGATGCAGAGGTATATACTGGCGATGTGGAAGACTTCATCGGTACATTCCATCAAGACCCACATCCTGATGCATTATTCAATTTGCTAGAAGGATCAGACGAACTCGTCCAAGCGTTCATAGAAAAATACGAGGACGAAATAGAACGATATGAGCAATGAAATAATGGCAGTACAAAGCAGAGCTGAATATCAGCAGGCTCGGAAAAGATTGCAGGAACAGCTGCGGGAACGTGGATGGCGTATTTCAAAGATAAATGGAGCACCCCCCGCTGCAATACTGATACGAAACATAAAACGTCCTTTTCGATTCATAGTAGAAGAGGATCAATTTCATGGCGTAGTGAATGCAAAAAAGTTAGCTGATCGACACCTTACAAAAAATACTGCCCTTACCCGTGATTTGCATAATTTCATAAAGCAACA
>JAHENU010000010.1 GCA_018609855.1 Candidatus Nanohaloarchaea archaeon
CGCGACGATCATAGTTTTATTCTCAAATTACTGCAACCAGAACATGTGTTGCCTTCTCACGGTGATGCCGATCGACAGGCTTCATATGCTCGTTTGGCACGGGAGGAAGGCTATCGGCTGAATGAAACAGTGCATATTGGGGCAGATAGAGGAAACCATCGCATAATAAATAGGAAGATTTAATAGCCTTGAGACGTGAAGAAGCTGCATGGCGGACGACCGGGCATTTATATACGAAACGTCGCGAGAACAGGCAGTGAAAGTAATACTTACACTTATACTGCTGCTTGTGAGCATTGGGATTGTTGGCATCATTTTAGGGCAGAACGAAAAAGGTGCTGTTTCCTTACCCGATCCTATCCAGAACATTGTATATGAAGAAGTCGCCTCTGTATCTCCCTTGGGTCTATTTATAATTGCATTTGCGGGCGCTTTATTTTTTATGCCGTCACCTGTTGAATTTGCTTATTTCTTAGGACTCAGTAAAGGTCACTCTCCAATTATACTTTTTTTTGTAACTGTGCTAGGCATAGTGGGTGGCAACATAATAAACTATTTAGTCGGTGCTCGGTTTAGTGCTTTCATCATGCACATTGTACCGAAAAAAAAGCTATTTGGGGCGCGACGTTGGGTATCACGCTATGGAGGGTATATGATATTTATATTCAATCTTATACCATCCCCTGCACCACTACTAACATTTGCATTAGGCATTATTCGTTATAACATGACGCGTTTATTTGCGCTGTTAATCGGTGCAACTGTGCTCAAATATGCTATGGTGTATGCCATACATACACTGCTGTAACACAAATCATTTGTATTACGATGGTGAGATAAACCCATGGAACAGATTAAGCAAAATACCGAATCATTTGCATCAACAATATACCTGAATAACCTAATTGGGGCACAAGTTATAGCCAGCAACGGCATTGTAATCGGGACTGTGTCTCACGTCACATTATCACGTAAAAAAATGCAGCTTGAAGGAATAGTAGTAGTATCACGGAATTTATTTCAGTCATCACTCTATATCGATAGAACGTATTTTCAAAAACTCTCTACAGCAGCAATTGTGCTCACAATTGAACCCTCTGTACTATTAAAAGGGCGCAAAGTCATAACATTTGAAGGACAAATAGTTGGTAAAGTAACGAATGTGAAACGAGAGGAACAGACGAATGAGATTAAAACACTGAACGTAAAACCGAAATTAAGGAAACCGTTCACACTATCTCCTGAGAATGTGAAATATTTCGGTAAGAGCATCATTCTGGAGGAGGGGGTTGATGTCCCAAAAACCAAGGTCTTCTGAAATACAGGAAAAAACGGCGCTTGCCAACGCCATGACCTCTGATGACATTTTAGGAAAACATGTTATAGATCCTGAAGGTGAATTTATAGGGATTGTAGACTGTATCCATATTGACTCACAGTCTATAGACATTATGGGGTTATCAGTTGACAAAGGATTTCTAAAAAAAGGTCTAGTGATTGGTAGAGACTACATTGACAGCATTACGCCCTACGCAGTTTTTCTCTCTATCGTACCTTCTCACAATATAAAAGGCATGACTGTGTTTGACGCTGATGGCCATACCGTTGGCAAAGTGACAGCTGTGCACCTTCAATCAGGAGAGAATGCCGTAGAAGAGCTTAAGGTATCTCGTGGAATAAGAGGCGACGAAGTACAGATCTCTCCAGAACAAATTGCCTTTATCGGGCATAATGTATTTCTCTCAGAAAAGTGGACCGATACCACCATGCAATAATGATCAGACTAACTTTTTATACCTTGGTATAACTATCCACATATGACCTCATCACTTTCAGAAGATACGCTCATAGAAAAGTACGTTGCAAAAAACGCAATTGATTATGGTGGAACTGCATCACCAAAAGCGGTGATTGGAAAAATTTTGGCAGAGAATCCGGATCTGAAACCACAAGCAAAAGCATTGTTGCCGCGCATTGAGAAGTACTGTGAACACATTAACCAGCTATCTGTAAAAGAACAGCAACAGATCGTAGAGAAATATGCATATCCTGAAAAAGAAGAAAAAGAGCTGGCATTGCCTAACGCAGAAGAAGGCCAGGTCGTTATGAGACTAGCCCCCTTTCCCTCAGGGCCACTGCATATTGGGAATGCCAGGATGGCTGTGTTGAATGACGAATTGGTAAAGAAATATAGTGGCATATTGATACTAGTGATTGACGACACTGCAGGCAGCCAGGAGAAGCAACCAATACCGGAAGCGTATGACATGATTCCACAAGATCTGGAGTGGTTGCAGGTAGACTGGCAGCAGACGGTGTATAAGTCCGACCGTTTGGAGACCTATTATGCCTACGGAAAACAGTTTCTAAAGTCTGGCTGGGCCTACGTATGCCAGTGCGATCCTGAAACGTTGCGACATAATCGAAAAGAAGGAAAAGCGTGTGCTTGTCGGTCACAGAGCCTCGATCGCAATATAGAATTATGGGAGCAAATGCATGATGGTGCAATTGGAGAGGGAGAGGCAGCAGTACGGCTCAAGACTGACATGGGTGATAAAGATCCAGCATTTCGCGATCGAGTTATTTTCCGTATTTCAGAGCAACACCATCCGCGTGTCGGGACACAATATCGCGTTTGGCCGCTACTTGAGTTCTCTTGGGCATTAGATGACTATTTACTAGGTGTCACCCACATCCTTCGTGGCAAAGACTTGATGATGGAAACGCGTATGGAACAATTCATCTGGGAGTTATTAGGATGGAAACAACCGACGATATTGCATCATGGCACACTTCAGTTTGATGTGGATATTTCTAAATCAACTTCGCAACGAAAAATCGCAGACAACATGTATTCTGGCTGGAAAGACCCTCGTACGTGGAGCTTACTTTCATTACAGGAGCGCGGTATTCAACCAGAAGCAGTAAGGAGTTTTGTGCTTAATTTTGGATTGAGTGAGACTGATGTACAAGCGCCAATCAAAACCTTATATAAAGAAAATCGGTCCTTGATTGATGCTGAAGCGAACAGATACTTTTTCATCTCACAGCCGGTTTCCTACACTGTAGTGAAAAATGATACTATGACAGCGCAGATACCAGTGCATCCTGATCAACCTGAACGCGGACAACGGACATTATCGGCACAAGAGCAGGTTTATATAGAGGCACATGATGGTAGAGAGACAGAAGTCAGGTTGAAAGGACTAGGAAATTTTGCTATTGAAAAGCACACTCTCACTTTTGTTGATAATGCACCAGAACGAGCACAAAAAGAAAAGCTACCAATTATTCACTGGCTGCCAGTTGATGATGCAATCACTGCAACAGTTGTATTGCCTAATGGTGCAGAACAGACGGGTTTCGTGGAGCGACATGTGCTACACGAACAAGAGGATGATATCATTCAGTGTGAAAGGTATGGATTCTGCCGGATTAATGATCTTTCTCAAAGACAGCTCTATTACACACATGACTAATGGGATGAATCTTGACCGAAGAAAGCGTCGCTAAAGAAAGTGATGAACAAGTAGTATAATCCAATGAGAGCCACAAGAATAGCTAAAATAAAGTGAATGTGGACAATAGCTATAGGGGCGGTGAGACTGCCTAATACCATAGAGATGCCGTTGAGGATAACAGCACCAATAATGAATACAGTGCCGTAGAGAAAATGCATATGCCTTTCTTGTTTGTCCATACTGGCAATTATTTTTCATCGCATATATAAATTTTTGATATTCCTCAAGTAGCAGCGCAACACATTTAAATCAAGGATGCTTTAATTGAAATGATAGAAATGCGTAAAGGTATCTCACCAGTAATCGCCATCATATTATTGCTTATGATGACAGTAGCCGCTGCAGGCGGCACCTTTCTCTGGATTCAAAACATGACACAAGGACAGCAAGAGCAAGCGACGGAAGAACTCAATAAAAAAATGGAAGTGGTGGATTTAGCCTGCGACACACAAAGTGGCAACGATAGATTCAGGGCCTTTATCGAAAACTCAGGCTCAGTCGACATTGATACAAGCGAAGCTGAAGTAAGAGTGACAAGTGTAGCAGACGGTACATTACAACTCACACAGACATTTGACTGGAGTGACAAATCTTTCGGTAATGCAAGCGGTAGTGATTGGGTACCAGCACAAGGGAGCTGGACTGATCTCAGTCAAGACGTCCTTGAAGATGGTTTAGATTATCGGTTCGAATTTAGCTTCCCGAACTCTGACTTCACAACTAGTGAAACATGTACAGCCAGAGAAATTGCATAGACTGCTTTGTTCTTCATTTCTTTTTTTTGTTGCTCAGTTGTTAGGCTAACACCGACACTTATATAAACCAACAGACGTATTAGTTGATATGGTCGAACGTGATGATCTTCGAAAGCAGATGGAAGATATAAAACGGAATGTGGCCAAGCAGAATGTGCCGCAACCACCTCAACCTAAGGCACAGCAACAGCCCGAAAATCAGCAACAAGTGTCGTATTACGGGCCAGCTAGCCAACAACAGACAGAGGAAAAGCCAAAAGCTGATGAATTGGAAATGCCTGAACCCCCACAAACACAAGAAGTGACCACACCGGAAATTGAACAAGGACCCTTATTTATTAAACAGCGCAAGTTCTACACGGCCATAAATTTACTGTCGGCCATGGAAGAACTCGTAGGCAATATGCAGGAGCAAGTATATAACCTCAATGAAACTCTGCGAAAGGATATCTACTTCATAGAAGACTTAGAACATCTATTAGCTGAGGGGGAAAAGCGAAAAAGCGACATTCGGGAAATTATTAGTCCGCAAAAAGAGCAATATTGATATTTACGTAAGACATAAGGTATTTCGGTTACCTTTTTAAATATTTTTCTCAACGTATATGCTACGACCGATGAAATGAGGTGATCATGAATGGCTATTACAAACTTTGAAGTCCCTGAAGCATTACGTGAACAGGTTTACAGCGCAGTAGAGAAAGTACGAGATACTGGCGATCTGCGAAAAGGAGCAAATGAAGCAACAAAAGCTATTGAGCGAAATGAGGCAAAACTTGTCGTGATCGCAGAAGATGTGAACCCACCAGAAGTCATAATGCACTTACCACCCATGTGTCAGGAAAAAGATATTCCGTATGTATCTATACCTTCTCGAGAAGAACTCGGTATAGCCGCAGGCCTATCTGTCGCCACAGCAGCTATTGCTATTCGTGATGTTGGATCGGCAGAACGCGATGTCAACGACATAGCGAAACAAGTGGCTGAATTGCAGAAAAACGAGACAGATGAATCGTGATTCTTATGAGCACTTCGGCAAAAGTAATCCAAGTGGTAGGAAAAACAGGACATCGGGGCACTCGTAAAGTCAGATGCCAAATGACCGAGGGAAAAGATAAGGGGAAAATTCTCATGCGTGAAGTAATGGGGCCAGTCAGGAAAGATGACATTCTTATGTTAACTGAAACAGAAATGGATTAAGCGGGCGTTACAAATGAAATGTTCATATTGTCAACTAGAAATAGGGAAGTTGGAGGGGACAATGTTCGTAGCGAACACAGGCACTCGTTACTATTTCTGCTCTGCAAAGTGTGAGAAACACTGGGGTCGCAAACGCAAGCTACAGTACACAAAGAAGGAGAAGAAAGCTGCGGCGTAGTTAACTAAACCCATAATTCCCAGTGATTCATCAACTGAAACTGTGAAGTTTGTGAACCAAGGTAGTTTTCTAATCTCGAGGCCGTACGATACTCTTTCTCAAGATCTCCATTACAACTAGATAGGCAATGTGGATCATATTCGCCTGTTGCACAAGAATTTCACGACTTCCATCATCTTTGAGCGATTCAAAATGTTTGCATTAAATACTTGACTGTAGCTAAAAATCGTCGGCGTGGATGATCACCTTGTTCATAGTAAGATCATTTCAGCGAGAACTTATATCACTTTTGCAGAAGACGCAGTGCTGCCGGCACCATCTCACCATGATCGCTGGCCAGGTCTGGTAACCGGTCAACAGGAAACCAGCGAGCATTCTGTGCATCGTCACCAGCCACTAGTTCCTGGTTTGTATGTAGTACAACACAATGCGCTATAGTAATGAGATGTTGTCGGGGATCGCGATCTGGCGCATCAAATGCTTTCACCTGATGAAATGGTGCCTCAGTCGTAACACCGCATTCTTCTTGCAATTCACGCCGGGCAGCCGTTTCTAACGTTTCACCATATTCAACAAACCCACCAGGCAATGCCCACATACCTTTCCAAGGCGCATATTTACGCTGAATTAATATCACTTGCCGTCGATCAGGCGACAGTGCAACGACATCAATGGCAACAGCAGGTGTTTGATGATAACGGTCCATATAACACGGGAGAAGGGATGTATATAAAAACATTCTCCTTCCCTGAAATATTAATGCTGTTCACTGTATATAGGAACGGAGGCGAAATGGATGATCAGACAGCCCATTGTATCAGTATTAGGCCATGTAGATTCTGGCAAAACTACACTGTTAGACACCATTAGAACAAGCGATATAGCTACCAAAGAAGCAGGCGGCATCACTCAATCTATCGGCTCAACTGAAATACCAATAGACGTTATCAACCAGCTGTGTAGTGATTTACTGGAAAGATGGAATTTTCAGCTCTCAATTCCTGGGCTTTTATTTATAGACACACCAGGCCATGCTGCATTTCTCTCAATGCGTCGCCGGAGCGGCCATTTATCAGATATCGCTGTACTCGTAGTCGATATTAACGACGGTGTGCAACCACAAACACAGGAATCTATAGAGATATTAAAATTGCACAAAACACCGTTCATTATTGCTTTGAATAAAATTGACACAATTCCTGGTTGGCAGTCAAAACATGAGTGTTTTCTGGAAAATTATCAACAACAAGAGACGAAATCGCAGACCATTTTGGAACAGAAAATGTATGAGGTCATCGGCCAATTATCACAATTAGGAGTGTATGCGGACCGATATGATAAAATTACAGATTTCCAGAAAAACTTTTCCCTTGTCCCTGTATCGTCATACACTGGAGAAGGCATCCCAGATCTATTAATGCTAATGGCGGGCCTCTCACAACACTTTCTGAAAGACGACTTGGAGGTAAAGGAGGGAGAAGGGAGGAGCACAGTTCTAGAAGTAACGGAAACCAAGGGATTCGGCACCACACTTGACGTTATTTTATATGATGGTGTCATGCGGAAAGGCCAGGACTTGGCGTTTGTTACAAACAATGGAGTCCAGACTACACGAATTAAAAATCTATTGCGTTCTCGTCCCTTGGAAGATATCCGCTCTACTCGTAAATTCATGGAATATAAAGAAGTGTATCCATCAAATGGCGTAAAGATTGTGGCTCCGGGCGTTGACAATGCGATTCCAAGCTCACTGGCAATATCATATCAATCTGATGAAGCAACAGTGATTGAAGAGCTGCAGGAATCAGAACAACCAAATGTGCCTCTTTCAAATACAGGGGTTGTTATTAAAGCCAATTCACTCGGTGGGCTGGAGGCACTAGCCTCCATGCTGCAAAACGAGGGTATTCCTATCAAACGAGCAGATACTGGAGAGATTAACAAGTCTGATGTAATAACGGCAGATACAAGTGAAGAGCAGGACAGAGTTATACTTGGATTCAATGTAACTCCGAGCGCCCTGGCAGCAGATATGGGGTATGACAAGCATGTGCACATTATTACCGAA
>JAHENU010000011.1 GCA_018609855.1 Candidatus Nanohaloarchaea archaeon
AACCGGCCCTCATTTCTTCTTTTCCTCTTTCTCCACGTATTCGAGGATGGCCTGCACTGCCAGGTAATTCACGGAGCGGTCTCTCTTCTTGGCCAGCTGCTGAAGCCGTTCCAGGATCTGGTTCTCTTGGTGTTTCTGTGGCACGTAGATGGTGATCGTATTACGCATAAGGTACATCCTTTCTTGTGAGGATGGTTCGAAGAATAATAGACGTTGCTGAGTAGCGTCTCAGTGCCGCTGTGTATGACGTTCAGCTCTGATCCACGTAGCGCTCAGCCAACGTAGGGGAGCGCAATGGAGACAGGATAATATAGCCTGACCGTGTGACGATCACTGACCGGCGCTTCCGACCGCGGGTCAGGTCATCAGCATGTTGTCTTGCTCGCTGGTGGTGACCAGTTGCTTGATCGGCAAGGAATCGGGCCGCGCAATAGCTACGATCTCGTCTTGGGCGACCATGTTGTCGAGGCCGACGTTCAAAATTTCATTTGCCACGGGGAACACCTCTTTCTGATGCTCATTTCAATTAATCATACACTACCGCTCGTGCACAAGTAAAACTTCCTACGTGACGTGCGTAGTTTTCATCTTCTATGCCCTGTTGGTGTTCAAACATACTGAGAGCCTTTCGTCATCATCTTGTAACTGAGCTTGTTGAGCAGTCCGACCAGAAAAGTGAGCACAGCCAAATACTGATTCCACACGGCAAGTACCAGCGTAGCAAGCTCATGATTCGGCGATGACCTGTAACTGAGCGAGCACCGATTGGGCCGTCGCCTCTTTCAAGATTCGCTTATCGCACTTCCTGGGGGTCTGCAACGAATTCTAAGCTGTCACCGCATTGTTCGTGGCGACACTTTCAATGACGTCAGCAACGTCCGACGGATCATATGATACTGCCGCAGCCCAGTGCCCAAACCCACCATGTGAGTTGATAGCCCGAATCCATTCATCGAGGTATTCCCGTTTCACTTTGTCTTGCTCTGATTCCTCGCCTTTCGTTTCCAGGACTAAGTAAGTTCCTGCCTTTAACCGGATGATGAAATCTGGCCGATACTTTCGCACCTTACCTTTATGTATATACGGAATTTCAAATCCCAAGTGGTCATTCTTGACCCATGCCTCGACTTGTTCATTATGATCTAATTCAAAGGCCTCAGTAGCCTCCCAACGGCTGTCGAACACGGAATAATTAATATGGGATTTCTTCGTATAGTGGCACGGTTTACTAGTATACCACGGTCGAACTTCATGAGTCGATCTAATCGGCATGTCGTGGTCAAAAACCGGCTCAATAGTCTCAGCGTTCTGCTCAGTGATGGCATGAACAATGTGATGCACAATTTTATTCATATTCAGTGTCACAAGTATTCTCTTCCTGAGCGGATCGTCATTAAATACCTCAGGCTTAACCCTAAGTTTCTCTGAAATAATAAACTGATGGACCAGTTTGGCTAGCTGTGCTATTAGTACTTCCCTATTTCCAGTCCAGTTCGTTTCAAACTGTTCGTATACCGACTGTGTTACCTCAAAGACCTGGCGTTGAAATCTGTATTCGCGCCCAAGCTCACGCAAGTCAATCTCTGAAATTTGCGTCACGTCTGGTTTGCCTTCCACCATAGGAGCCATTTCAGCAATCATTGCCGTTTCATGGGCTTTCAATGTCAGTGGTTCTACCGCCTCGATATCAAGCTCGAGGCGAGGCTTGTACGTATGTTCAACACGTATAATGTTTGGCCACTGGAGAGCATACTCTTGTTTATCAGAAACCGGTTCGATGCGTGTTTTGGGTGTTGGCGGCTTCGGAGCGCTCTCGTCGGTGCTTTCATGCGGCAGAAAGGAGAACGGTACGCCAAAAATATTCACATATTCAGGTTCGAAGTAAGCTTTCCCTGTCTCTTCATCAATAGTTGTCTCATAAGAAGTCCTGCGCAAGCCGCGGCCAATAATTTGTTCACACAACAATTGACTCGAGAATGCTCGAAGCCCCATGATATGTGTAACAGTCTTGGCATCCCACCCTTCTGTCAACATGCCAACCGAGATCACGTTCTGAATCTGTTCGCCAGGCTCACCTTTCCGCCCTATTGTATCCACAGCACGCCGAAGCAACTCTCCGTACTGTTGTTTGGTTAAACTTTCACTATCCTCGGTTAGTTCCTCTACATCCGCGCCGATGCCTATCACCTCTTCTCTGGCTTCTGCTTCCTTGATCACCTGGGAATCTACGTGGAGTGTTCTCTTTGGGTTGCACAGCTCATCAATCTTGATTCGGTTATGGTCAAATGCATATTTGATGCGAGCTGCTGTCTCTACGCGATTCGCAACAGTGATCATGACCGGCGGGGTTTCCATGCCTTGCTCATCCCAGGCTTTAGCTGTTTCCAGCCAGTCCTTCCCCAGAAGATAGTATGCATTAGTCACGAGATCTGGTAATGGCTCGTGTGCTTCTGCTTTTCGGTTCAGGTCATCTTTGACCTCGGGATCTTTGTAGATATGATAGAGCTTGGATTTATATTCTTCGTCATACTGACCATCATCTCGGACAACTATTCGTGGGGTTTTGACAAGCCCGGATTCAATCGAATCGTTGAGTCCAAAGTCGCTGACTATCCAGTCAAACAGTGCTTCTTCTGTGCTTTGGTTCCCAGAAAGCTCAAAAGGGGTAGCTGAAAAATCATAGCATTGCCTAATACCACGTGAGCGGTGTATTCGATCTAATCCGCCAACCCACTTAGTGGCTTGCTTCTTTTCTTCCTTTGATATAGCTTGTTGATTTTCACTGGAAGAAACACGCCAGGCATGATGAGCTTCGTCGTTGATGACGATTATGTTGCGTGCAGATGCCATCTCGCCAAGTACCTCTCGTACGTATGCTTCATCACTTTTTGCGCCACGCTTATCGACAGTTTTTTTCTTATTAAGATCTTCTTCAGTTTCCCAGTCGAGTTTGCGCCAGTTAACAACAAGGATGTTGCCCTGACGAAGTTTTGATCGAAGTCCTATCGGTACAATGTTAAACTCGTCGTAGAAGTTATCAGTATTTTCCGGTTTGAGGACTTGAAGGCGATTTTTGATGGTCAGACCAGGCGTGACAGCAAGAATATATTTCGAGTATCGAGAATCAGTTGGATATGTCACTTTGTTGAGAATTTGCCAAGCAATGAGCATTGCCATGACTACGGTCTTACCAGTGCCGGTTGCCATTTTCGCACACAATCTCTGAAACGCTCCGCCATCACCTGGTATTTCTATGCCCACCTTTTGTGAATCGGGAGCTTCGGCAAGCCAGATCAGGGTTTCGATGGCTTCAAGTTGACAGAAGAAAAACTCTCGATTCTCTCTTTGAGATGTGTCGTTCCAATGATCTAATAGGCGACGGGTTATACCAGTAACGCCGGGATAATCGTCTTCTCTCCAATCCTTAACGCGCTTTCGGATCTTCTGAACGAGCTCGAGTTCAATGAAGTATCCTGGATCATCATAGCCACCAGCTTCTTGCGAAGCGACACGATAGCCTGCGGGGCGCCTGCCATTTTCTAGCGTGAAAGTCCTCGACTCTTGATCGTAGCTCCAGTATTGTTGAGGTTCTTCATACGGTGAATTGATGATCAGTCGATCAATTGTCTCTTGCCCCATCATTCCACCTCAACAATCTTCAGACTTTCAATACCCCTGTCATCAACAATCTTGACTGCAATGCGTTTGTGCTCACCTGGCTCGAACGGGATGGATTTGGTGCCCCAATATGCCTGGATTAAATCTTCGTCAATTTCTGCCTTCAGATCTTTCGCCAGGCGGTGCCAGCCATCCTTCTTACCTGCCAT
>JAHENU010000012.1 GCA_018609855.1 Candidatus Nanohaloarchaea archaeon
ACACAAACAGGACAGGCGTTGCAACATACGACAGAAGAAAATGTGGTAGTACGAAGTCAGTCTCAATTGCAACAGCTCTTTCCAAATTCCAATATTGAGCAGAATTGGCAAGTAAACTTTGATCAAGAGGTGGTGATTGCCGCCTTTTATGGGCAAAAAAGCACTGGTGGCTACCAGATAAACATAACCCGTCTGCAACAGACGAATGCCGGATTACAGGTATCGGTGAAAAAACAGAAGCCGGGACCAGAGTGTGTTGTGACCCAAGCATTTACGTGGCCTCATCATCTTGTAAAGGTGAAACGGCAGCCGAATACGGTAAACTTTCAGGAGACAGAGATACCACGGGAATGTACTGATGGTGGCGGCACAGGACAACCTTGTTGTGTACAAGGACAATGTGCTGTTATGCCAAAAGATCAATGTCAGAGCATTGGTGGGATAGTGAAACAAAAGAATAGTTGTGCACAAGTGAATTGTGGCGGGGGCGGCGGTAAGCCCGGACCAATTGGTCGATGTGTACAAGGCGGCGGTCAATGTGGTAATAACAAATGTGATCCTGGCGAAAATCAATCCACCTGTCCTCAAGACTGTCCTGGTTGTTTACAACAAGGGGAGACATGCGGCGGTTCTGGCGCGCAAAATTGTTGCCAGCAGAATACGTGTAAACCTGCATTTGATTCGCAAACATCGTCGGCTGTGTGTTGTGGTCCCGCTGCCTGTAATGCAAATGGCTCCTGCGTAAGCCAGGGTTCCGCTTATCAAGGAGCTGTGTGTCAAGGAGGCTTGTGGTGTGGCGATGGCACGTGTAAACAAGGGGAGCAATGTGCAACAGATTGTCAAAACGCCAATGACACACAACCACCGGTGGCGCAGTTTGCAGTGTCACCGAAACAGCCGAATACAGGGCAGCAAGCCGTGTTTGATGCCAATGCGTCGCATGATCCGGATGGGGGGCAGATACAGAATTATCGGTGGTTGTTTGGCGATGGTGCGACTGGACAAGGGAAGACCGCTTCTCACAGCTATGGGAGTGCCGGGCGGTTTCAAACGTGGTTGATGGTAACAGATGATGAAGGGCAGGGGAGCGGGAAGATGAAAAGTGTGTGTGTTGGGAATGCGCAGTGTCAGGATGGGACGCCGCAGAATTTGTTACAACTACAGCCTGGGTGGAATGCGGTCTATATGGATACGGAAACTTCTGTGCCGGTGGATGTGGCGGAAAACACATGTGGTGATATAGTGGCGGTGAAATTAGTGAATGGATCTTTACAGACTGAAGAGGATATGTTAGACTCGGGCACTAGTTATTTAATGAGGACAGAGCAGCAGTGCAAAATTGATGCAGAGACGATTCCGTTGGAGAAAGAATCGCTGGATTTGCAGGAAGGATGGAATTTGGCAGGAGTGACGCAAGATGTGAGTGTGTCTGCTGTAGGAGAGGTGTGTGATGGAGTGTTGGTGTTTGGATTACAAGATGGGCAGTTGCAGCAGGAGAAGGAGACATTGCGCAGTGGGGATGCGTATTTGTTGCGGACGGAGAATAGTTGCTCGTATTCTATTTAAGCCGAAGAAAAGCTTAAGAAGATTACATTGCCACAGTGGTGTATGGCTATGCTCCAGGATCAGATTGCCAGTAATCGACGTAGATCAATGCTGATTTTTTTGTTCGTACCGGTCATTATGTTGGCATTGATTGCAGCAATCGGCTATGCGCTGTTCGGCAGTATCATGCAAGCTTTGATAATTGGCATTATTGGCTCGATATTCTACACCATCATTACCTATGTCTCTTCTGAACGTTTGATTTTGCGATCAGTCGGTGCTCAGGAAGCGGATAGGCAGCAACATGAGCAACTGTATGATTTGGTGGAAGGACTGACTATAGCAAGCGGCATGCAGATGCCACAGTTGTATGTGCAGGAGAGCGATCAAATTAATGCATTTGCAACTGGGAAGAATCCAGAGAACGGTATTATTTGTGTGACAACAGGTGCAATGCACCAATTAGAAAAAGATGAATTGGAAGGGGTGTTAGCACATGAGCTCGCACATATCCAGAATCATGATATGCGCCTGCAGACGATTACCGTTGCGCTGATAGGCGGCATAAGTATTCTGGCAGAGATGTTTATATGGGGTGCCATTTTCGGTGGAGGGCAGCGAGATAAGAGTCCAGTCGCCATGATTGTTGGATTAGTTGTCGCTATTCTTGCTCCTATTGCTGCCCGGTTAGCACAATTAGCTATCTCCCGTCAAAGAGAGTTTTTAGCTGATGCAACGGGAGCGCATATGACGAGGTATCCGGATAGCCTCGCTGGTGCGTTGGAAAAGATAAAGCAACAGAGTCAGCCTATGCAAGTCGATAAAGCTATGGCCTCCATGTATTTTGGAAATCCATTTAAGAAAGATGTGGGCTATGTGTGGTCTACGCATCCACCAGTAGATGAGCGGATTCAGCGCCTGCGGGAGATGTGAAAGACGAAGTGGGTTACCCAATGGCGGCAACAAGAGTTGTGAGTAAGAAATAAACTATGAAAACAACCGCGAAATTGACTGCCATAAATAGAATTGTTTTCCCGAGAGTTGCCTCATCTCCGAACACAATTTTCAAAGAGAGCCACAGTGAGAAAATCGGCACTAATAAAAGCACAAGGTAGAGAGCGATACCGCATGTCTCTGATTCCACGCCTAATTCTTTGCACACTGCCTTTTTCAGTTCCTCGTCACCACTGTCTGATGAGGAAGTATCTTGATTATCAGTGTCTTGTGCCGTGGCAAAAGGAAGTGCTGGCAGTAGGAAAATGATTAGGAGCAGCGTGCTAATTGAAGATCGCATGAAATGATAGCGAGCTGGCGCTATATATAAGTAATTATGGTTGCAGACGGACTGAAATGGTGTGGCGGTAAATAGGTTTGCCTTCTTTATGGGACAGAAGCGATTTAGACTGTTTTCGTTCAATCGGGTACTGCCGGGCGAAGGCAGCGAGTGTTTGTTGGGCGTATTGTAATGAGCTAACATAAATATCATAGCCATTTTTATGCTGTTGAGTATGTGAAACAAAACGTTTCCGAGTCGCATTGCCTTTGAGATAGCTCATCAACTCTCGGTAAGGCTGCTCACATGATTTTACTTCGGTATCTGTACGCAGTTGAATAACCGTAGTGTAATAGCCACCATGACGCCGAGAACACCAGTTGCAGGGTTGTGACTGGATTCGAATTGTTATTTCAACACTATCATCTGCATAATAGGCGGTCACAGCGATTGTCTGTTGATCAGGATTATCGTCAAAAACTGCATAGTAATCATCAGTAAAATAGCGCGACAATAAAAGGGAGAGCAATTGTGAAAAAGATTCTATTTCCTGCCATTTACCCTGTAATTTGAAATAGCCACAGTGAGGGCATTGTGCAACGCGGATGACTTGCGGAACATGTCTCCGTCGAGGAGGTTGGCATTGTTCGCATAATCCTCCCTCGGATAACTCTTGTGTTTCTCTACCACATTTTGCACAAAAGGGCGTATCCATGCATATAGGATGCCATTGGTTCTTAAAAAGCTTCGGTACATTTAAATGGCGGCGTAGGCATTATACGTACATGTATTATGGGTTTCGGCGAGTGGCTATTGGTGCCGGCACAGCGATTGTGTTTCTTTTAGTGTTCATTGCTTTTGTGGGAGTTGAAGATTTAATTAATGTGATAGGTTCAGCACAGCCATCGTTTATATTGGCGGCTCTCGCGCTTTCTCTAACTACTAAAACGATCAGAGGAAAAATGTGGCATGACAATCTTAAAAAAGTCAAAAATACGCAGCGGTATATGCGCTGTGTGGGTGCAGTGTATTCAAGTAATTTCGTGAATTCGTTTTTTGCCGGCGGACAATTGCTTACCGCATATTTATTGGCTAAAGATAGGCAAAGTAGTCCTGAAGATAATTTCGCTGCTATGGTGGCGCAAGACATTCTTTCATGGATTTCTGCATTTGTTTTCATAGCACTTGGCACAACTTATTATGTGATGCATAATTCCGGATCTGCACTCACTCCATTTCTAATAACCGGCACTCTCATCGCTGGTGCGGTGATAGTGGCTTCCATTATAGTTGTGTGGAAGGAAGAGAGCTGGCTGGAGCATATCGCCATATTCACCGGTGATATAGTGTATAAACTTCGGTCTTTAGTAAAAGGCTCGTCTCTCCGTTGGAAACGACTGTTGGAGGAGCGAATGGCAGTGGAAGTCCGACAATTTGAGAAGGCGTTGCATCTCATTTTTAATTCCCGACTGTATGTAGCTCGTGTATTTTTATATTCGATTATGTACCGGCTATGTATTGTTTTGACTTTATACACCATACTCATTGCTTTGGGAGTAACCGTACCGCTCTTTGTAGTGTTCGTAGTAAATTCACTTTCTGATTTATTTAATATAATGCCGTTACCTGGTGGTATCGGCGGTGTTGAAGTAGGTATGACCACGTTACTCATTTTTCTGTTTAGTTTAAGTGTACCTGTAGCAGCCGGTGCTGTGTTGCTGTATCGTATCTTTTTCTACTGGACGCCACTTGTATTAGGCGGTATTGCACTATGGATACTTTCGGGCGGCCATTTATTCTCTCAGGAGCTATATATGCGTACACAACCTGCTTCGTAAGAGAGGCGGATGTCCGTTGTAGTGTTATTTTATAATTAACGTATGTTGTAGTAGAGAGACGGCGAAGTACAGAGGTGCAGGTCCGCAATGATTATAAAAAATTTTTGAGCTGAGTACTTATATGCGCATCAGTTTAGATGAGACGCAGGAAGAAAGCGAGAATGGCGTGCGTTGGAATAAGTTCAACACACAGGCAGAATTTTCAACATTCTCTTCTTCACTAATGCATGTAGAAGGTGAGCAACAGCCGACACGGAATGAAGTGAGTGATAGATTGTTTTTTATTCTGAAAGGATCGGGGCAGATGACTATAGACGAGACTGTATTTGATGTACATGAGGCGGATTGTGTATATGTAGAAAAAGGGTGCGAACACTCTCTTTCAGGCAACCTTAGCGCTTTCGTCGTTAATTCGCCGGCTGTTGACCCACAATATGAGGTGCAGGAGCCACGGACAGATGAAGGCATAAAAAAGCTGACGGTATTAGTGGAAGAAGAATGAATTGGCGATGTCTTTAAATGCTTGTCCTTTTTTTGTGTGGTTGACGGGCCCGTAGCTCAGCTGGCAGAGCACTGGGCTTTTAACGCAGTATGATTTACTAACTAGTTAACATACACAGGGCTGTGTTAAAAGTACTGAGTCCAGTAGGACAATGATTGTGAGCGGAAGTGACCCAGGCGTCGCGGGTTCGAATCCCGTCGGGCCCATGTAGTTCCGCTCAGTCAAACTCTGTCTTTAGCGATATCGCATAACCAGTGTTTCACCTACAATGCATTTGTTCACATGCGATACTAAGAGTTTACAAAGAAGTTTTTCTGTAAATAATTCAAACATACGCTTGTTCAAACTATTTTGTACTTAGTAGCCGAACGCAATGCGCGGAGAGCGACCAGCAGTAACTATTTAAATGTTTGGAAGGAGTAAAAGCTATGAGCGTTTGGCTTCCTGATACTTTTAAAATAGTGCCGATCGCGAAAGGTAAAGAACTCGCGCTTCTATTGCAGGGATAGCATGGAGAATGTATTTCAACACGAGCTAGTGCCGCAACATCGCAAGCTTTCTGAGGATGAAACTCAGGAAGTTCTTACACACTATAATATACAAAAGGAGCAATTGCCAAACATTAAAA
>JAHENU010000013.1 GCA_018609855.1 Candidatus Nanohaloarchaea archaeon
CACCATGCCGGAAGATGGTTTTCGGCATTGACATCCTTCGTCCTTTCTATGTGGGCAGTAAGCATAATCCTGTATAAAGATACCGGCCTCAGCTAATTGCTGCGACAGGTTGTGAAAAATATCCCTAACTGTATCCTCAGTAAGTTTGCCTTTGTGTATCCATGATTGATTTGATACGATAAACAATGTGTAGCCCTTTCTTTGCAAATACTGTAAGCCATCTTTCACAGCATCAAACAATACATCGTCAGTAGGGATAACGTCTGGATATTGCGAATTGTCAACCAAAGTGCCGTCCTTGTCTATAAAAAAAGCCTTTTCCATACGTCACCAACTGGCAAGAGCAGCAATGTGAATAAATCCTCTTCCACGAGGATTTTATAGATTTGTATTGGACAGTACGATAATCGTATAGTGCTACCCCAACCGCTTCATCGCAATATTATACCACGCATTCAGGTAATCTTTCACCTGCTCTCGCACCGTCTCAAACGGCAATGCTATATACACATAATAGACGGTCTTATCAACCCGCCCTTCCCTCGTAATGAGCTGCTGCTCCTGTAACGATTGAATGGCCCGCTGCACCACACTGCGCGTACGGCCAGTCAACTCCACCAATTCTTTCACCGTGTAGGCATCAGAACACAGAGCAAAATACACGCTCCGTTCGAGCTCATTTAATCCCAGAATATCAGCCACTAATTCTTCCTTGGTTGTATCTTCCAACTCGGGCAACATATGAAAAGCACTCTTCCTGAAATTTAAATGATTTGTGCATTTGGTGTGAACAGCGACTCAGTATACAAAAGTATTTCTGCCCCTGCTGCCTGAGATGCACTATGGAAGTAACCCGGCACTTCACCGCAACAACGTTTGTCGTGTATGACAATCAAGTCTTGTTACACTGGCATCCGAAACTACAAATGTGGTTGCCGGTTGGCGGCCATATAGACCGCGATGAGTTGCCAGAAGAGGCAGCGAAACGTGAAGTATGGGAAGAAGCCGGTCTTGCCGTTACATTACATCATGCCCACCACACATTGTATTTAGACGATGCCCGGCAACTAACACAGCCAGCACACGTTGTTCTTGAAGACATTAATCCGCACCATCAGCACATTGATCTCATTTTCTTTGCAACAAGTGCGACCACTGAAGTAGCGCCAGCGGCTGATGAATCACAGGTACTGCAATGGTTCACCGCAGATGACTTGCGCAGATGGAATATACCCGACAATGCGCGACAGTTAGGGTTAGAAGCAGTTCAGATCCTCGGTACAAACGCAGCAGACTAAGGAGAGCATGATTGAGGAAGTATATATAGCTTCTTATCTTCACGTTTTACTATAGCTATCTCCTCTCACATTAGTGTTCGGCGTTGCATCATATATTTAAGTATCGCTGTTAAGCAAAACTTATGTCGCTGCAATTACCAGAAGTTGAGGCAAAGTATTTTCTGCCAGTGATACGGCAGCAATTAGCCCAAGAGCTTTCTCGACAAGGTCTATCACAACAAAAAATTGCCGCCCGACTACAAATCACCCAGGCTGCTGTCTCACATTATATCAATAAAGAAAGAGCTGCTGCGGAATTACCTGAAGAATTTAAACAAGAAATTCGAGATATGGCACATCAATTGCAATCTATCGGTGAAGCAGAATTTGCGCAATGGCTCTCAGATCTTTGCCAGCGTGCTCTCCATAACGGTCTTCTTTGCAACTTACACCGACAACATGAGAACATTCCGGAAGACTGTGATAAATGTTTCCAGTGGTCATCATGACAGACATAACAAAACAGCAAATAGAAGACGCATTAGGGAAAATCGAAGATCCAGAGATGTTTGTAGACATAGTTAGTCTCGGTTTGATCTATGACATCTCAATTACAGGCCAAACGATCCATATTCAGATGACTATGACCACCCCAGCCTGTCCACTAGGCCCATGGTTCGAAGAACAGATTACTCAACAAATACAGGCATTAGATGAATCTGTATCGGTAGAAGTAGAATTTACTTTTGATCCGCCGTGGGGCATGCACATGATGTCAGAAGATGCGAAGATCGCATTAGGTGTGTTATAAGTTATAGAAAGTATTGCACAGAAGACATAATTTATTTTTCAGAATGATCGCGTTGCCGATACACCATAAACTCTGCTGTCTCTGCTTCAGTATGCTTTCTGATTGTTTTCGCTGTCCGTCGAACATACCGTTTGCCACACTGATGACAGGTAATCGTATCCCGAGCCTGACTCCGTTGGGCATGGCCACAACGCGGACATATGTAGTAAACAGAATTATCGCTCATGTCGCCTCACCAAACCACCGCTGTTCTACCCACTGAATGCCAGCAGAGAGGAAAGAAAAGACACTAAATGCAATAGCGACGTATAGCCAATCAACAAAGGTCATGGCTGTCACATGGAAAAATTGCGCAAATGGTGAATAAATTAATGCAATATGGAGGGCAAAGGATCCCAATACCGCAGCGACTAACCATTTATTAGATAGAATGCCTAGCTGATATCGTGACCGAATATGATAGATTCGCACAAACTCGAATACCACAAGGGAGGTAAAAACGACGGTACGTGCCTGCGTCACGTTGTCATGCAAGAATATGAATAGACCAAGCGTCACTAAACTAATTGCAGCGCCAATAGCGAAAATGGAGTAGAGCATACGAGAGGTGATGACGCCTTCCGCTTTCTTCCGTGGCGGCCGTCGCATTACGTTTTGCGAGACCGGGTCTGCTCCTAACGCTAAGGCAGGCAGGCCATCAGTCAACACATTAATCCATAATAATTGCGTTGCAAATAATGGCACCCAGGCTCCTGCCTCATGACCACTTGCCAGCAACACACCACCCATAGTAGCAAGAAATACTAACAACACCTCTCCCATGTTGGCCGAGAGCAAATAATTGACAAATTTCCGAATATTATCAAAAATGCCTCTGCCTTCTTTCACTGCATTCCGAATAGTAGCAAAATTATCGTCTAATAGTACCATGTCAGAACTTTGCTTTGCCACATCGGTGCCACGTTCTCCCATGGAGACACCAACATCGGCCTGTTTTAATGCTGGGGCGTCATTGACACCGTCACCAGTCATCGCTACAAAATGTGATTTTTGCAATGCTTCTAAGATCTGCACTTTATGCTCCGGAGATACTCGTGCAAACACAGAAACTTTTGTGACAGTCTCTTGCAGCTCTTCATCTGAGAGATGTTCTATCTCTGGTCCAGTTATCACTTCACTCTCAGAGAAACGTAAATTCTCAGCAATCGCTTGCGCGGTGATAGCGTGATCGCCAGTAACCATAATAACTCGAATACCAGCATCCCGACACTCCTCAATAGCATGCAATACTTCTTGCCGCGGCGGATCAATCATACCCTGCAATCCCACAAATACCAAATCGTCTTCGGTCCGTTCGCCATCTTGCTTGTAGGCAAACCCCAATACCCGTAAGGCATCCCGGGCAAACCTTTCGTTCTGCTCCAGAATAGCTTGGCGTTTTTCCTTATTCAGTTCTACAACGTCACCATTTTCATACACATAGCGACAGGCGTCAAGAATTACTTCAGGAGCACCTTTTGAAAATATCCATTCGGTCTCCCCTTGTCGATATACCGTCGACATCATTTTGCGGGCAGATGAAAACGGAAAGGAATCAACGCGCTCATATTCTGCCACTGTGTCAGGCGTCATACCTGCCTTTAATCCAGAGACAAGCAGGGCAATTTCTGTTGGGTCACCGGAGAATTCATTGGCTGACCGCATTTCTGCATTATTACATAAAAAGCCAATGCGCAATAATAGAGCAAATTGTGATGGAGATACGGTTTCATTCTCTCGCATAAATTCACCTTCAAGCGTATGGCCTCTTCCCGTAACAGTGTAAACAGCATTATCACACCACAGCCGACGGACGGTCATTCGACCTTCAGTTAAGGTACCGGTTTTATCTGAACAAATTGTGTCAACTGAACCAAGACCTTCCACTACAGCCAAATGTCGTACCAGAGAGCGTTGTCGCACCATACGACGGGAACCTAATGCTAATGCGAGAGTGACAACAATTGGCAATCCTTCAGGGACAGCAGCGACAGCCAAGCTCACCCCTATAATAAATAATTCAACAATTTCGTTCAATGCCGCCGTTGTCTGTGATAAGTTTATTGGTTCTGAAAATAGAAGAACTATTACGACAAAAGCAGCAATAAGCAACACACCTGTGCCAATAGTCTTTCCAAGCTGCGCTAACTCTCGCTGAAACGGCGTTTGCCGTTCTTCAGTCTGTTGAATACGATGGGCAATTGCTCCAACTTGCGTACTCATTCCTGTTTCCACAACAATTGCAACAGCATTCCCGCGCACGACTGACGTGGTCATATAAACCATATTAGCTCGATCTGCCAGAGCGGTATCTTCAGCTACGGCCACTGTATTAGTGTGCACCGGCTCACTTTCTCCGGTCAAAGACGACTCATCAACTGCCAGTGCCTCTGCCGACAGGAGACGAGCATCAGCCGGCACAATATCTCCTTCTCGTAACAGCAAAATATCGCCCGGTACTATCTCCTCTGCAGGGACTGTCTCCTTATGGCCATTGCGACGCACTATCGCTTGTGGAGAAGCCATTTCCCGCAATTGGGCAATGCTTTTTTCTGCTTTATATTCCTGCAAAAATCCAAAGATACCGTTCGCAATCAGGATGAGAAGAATTAATATAGCTTCTACTTGACCACCACCTTCCCCCCAAAAGCTCGATAAGAAAGATACG
>JAHENU010000014.1 GCA_018609855.1 Candidatus Nanohaloarchaea archaeon
AAGCTCGATAAGAAAGATACGGCCGCTGCAATAATCAAGATAATTACAAGAAAATCGGTAAATTGGCGAACGAAAATCTTCCAGATTGGCGTAGCCTCTTCTTGCTCCAATTGATTATAGCCGTACTTATGTAATCTACGTGTTGCCTCACGAGAAGATATTCCTTCTTCACAACTATCAACTTCCGTTAATACTGTTTCGGCGGAAAGCGCATGCCACCTCATATACCAATGCCACATTGGTAGTTAATAAAATACCTGTACAGACGAATATGGCGATAGTTGCCTATTCATTTAAATACTATATAAAGTATCGAGGGTTGAGTACAAGAGATTTTTTATACGAATCCTGAGCTAAACTGTTTACGTCGTATATTTTGTGGTCACATACGTCAGACATACGACATGTTGTGCCTCAATTGTTACTCTCGGTAAGTGGCCGCTATTCCCGGTGATCACAGTGCTCTGTCTATATTGCCATCACGAAACCAAAGTCATTGATTCCCGCGAAAGTGCCGCTGCCACTCGACGGAGGAGAGAATGTATGGACTGTGAGCGAAGGTTTACCACATACGAACGGGCTGAAGTGCCTGAAGTGATTGTTAGGAAAAAATCAGGCAGACAAGAACCATATGATAAGGCAAAAATTATTGCTGGCTTGCAAAAAGCCTGTAATAGCCGTGACGTCTCTACGTATGAAATTGAAGAAATGACTAAGACGGTCGAACGACAAGTCCGAGATTTGAATAGCACCATTGTAGACAGCGCTACAGTGGGGGATTTCGTCATGCGCGCTTTAAAAGACAAAGACAAAGTCGCTTATGCGCGTTTTGCCTCTGTCTACCAAGGATTTGAAGATCTGGTAACAGTGAAAGATGGGTGAAAGCATGTCAACAGAAAGCAGCATACAAGAACGCAACCAAGCAAAGGAAGAAGAAGCTAAAGACTTCTTCAATCAGAATGAACTGCGAACTCGATGTTTTATTGATAAATACGCATTACGTGACGAGGATGGCGGTTTAGAAGAAGGCAGTCCTGTTGCTATGTGGCAACGGATTGCAAACGCAATGGCGTCAGTAGAAGAAACCCCGGAAAAGCAGCAAGAATGGGAAGAGAAATTCTACTGGCTCTTAGACGATTTCAAATTTGTGCCAGGCGGTCGAATTATGTTTGGGGCTGGTAATACCCAGCGAAAGCGCACACTACTAAATTGTTATGTTATCCCTATCAAAGACGATTCTATTGAAGCAATTTGGGACTGTGCTAAACAAATGGCACGCACCTATTCCTACGGTGGCGGCGTTGGTACAGACATTTCTAATCTAAGGCCAAAAGGAGCGCCTGTTCACAACACGCAATATTATTCGTCAGGCGCTACCTCTTTCATGGATTTGTATTCGCTCACCACTGGCACTATTGGCCAAAATCACCGGCGCGGCGCACTCATGATTACTATCAATGTCGAACATCCAGACGTCTTAGACTTCATTGACATCAAAAACGATAAGGAACGGCAACGTGTCAGATTCGCAAACATCAGTGTTAGGGTAACCGACAAATTCATGGATGCAGTGCGAAACGATGAGAACTTAACATTGCGGTATAGCAACGATGTTGTCAATGGATTTGATCGTGAGGTGCGCGCATTAGAGGTGTGGAGTCGATTGATAGCCAACGCACATTCTTCAGCTGAGCCAGGTATTATGTTCTGGGACAACGTAAAAAACGAAAGCACTACCGAGTACAATGGCATGGAAGTCGTTAGCACCAACCCATGCAGCGAGATTCCTCTGGAGCCTTATGGCTGCTGTTGCTTAGGCAACATCAATCTTTCGGAATTCGTCATCGATGCTTTCACAGAAGAAGCACGTGTTGACTGGCAACGGTTAGAAACAGCTGCACGTTACGCAACACGTTTTCTTGACAATGTGCTCGACTACTCCGCAGACTTACATCCTTTAGAAGAACAAAAGTCGGCTTCATTATGGTCACGTCGTATCGGTGTCGGCTTTACTGGCTTCGGTGACATGTTGGTGAAGCTCAATCTTAAATATGACTCAGAAGCTGCCGTGCAATTTACAGACGATTTATTTAACAGCATTAAAAATCTAGTCTACGATGCAAGCACAGAGATCGCAGAAGAAAAAGGTACATTCCCTGCCTATGAGTATGAAAAACATATACAATCTCCTTTTATCCATAGGCTTGATGAAACTGTCCAAGAACATATCCGGACACGTGGCCTACGGAACGCTGCACTATTAACCGTCCCACCAGTCGGTTCTGGTTCTGTATTAGCAGGTACGACATCGGGAATTGAACCAATCTTCGCACGAAGCTATACGAGGCGTTCAGAATCTCTGGCAAAAGACGAGTTCAAAGTATATCACGGCACTGTTCTGGAATACATGCAAGAATTTGACATTGAAGATGAATCTGAACTGCCAGATACGTTCGTAACATCTCACGAAATTAATCCACGGTCGCGGGTCCAAATGCAAGCCACTATCCAACAGCATATTGATCACTCTATTTCCAGCACAGTCAATTTGGCCCGCGACATTACCGAAGAAGAGGTCGGCAATATTTACGAATTAGCCTGGCAGTATGGCTGTAAAAGCATCACCGTCTACCGAGAAGGTTCACGAGAAGGTATATTGCTGACGGAAGAACAAGGAGAAACTGAGCAGGAACAACAGAAAAACAATGCAGAAACAGTACAAGAGCGAGCACGGCCACACATAGTGCAAGGCCGAACGCAACGATTGAAAACCGGCTACGGCAATATGTACGTCACCATTAATTCTGATGGCGAAGAGCCATTTGAAGTATTTACCCAAATTGGTAAGTCTGGTGGCTTCACTATGTCTTTCACTGAAGCCATCAGCCGCCTTATCTCATTAGCTTTACGGTCAGGGATCGCCCCACAGCAAGTCATTGAGCAATTGCGCGGCATCCGCTCCCCGATGATTAGCTGGGATAATGGCAACAAAATCTACTCCATTCCTGACGGTATTGCCTTAGCCTTGCAGCGAGAAATCACCGGTGGCTATAAAGAGATCCAGACAGCATTGCCAACCAGTGAGCAGAAAGAATCTGCACAACAGCAAGTAAAATCTGTCATAGACAGCGGCCACAATCCAGAATGTCCTGACTGCAACGCTATGCTCATCCACGAAAATGGCTGCATCCACTGCGTTATGTGCGGCTGGTCGCAATGTTAATTAACTCTACAGCAGAAAACCAGGGGTAGAAAGTATGACAACCCTCTATACGCGTACAGGCGACCGTGGCACCACCACATTATTCGGCGGCGAGACTGTCTCTAAACAGGATAGCCGTGTCAGTGCCTACGGAACCATCGATGAATGCAATGCAATTGTTGGCTGGGTCCGTTCAGCCGTAGAAGACTATGATATCGATCAACAACTCACAGCTATTCAAGATACGCTCTTTGCTATAGGTTCAGCATTAGCCACAGACTCTAATAGCGAGACGGCTAGTCAGTTACCGGAGATTACAGAAGACGCGGTGACACAATTAGAACAGTGGATCGACAGGTACACTACACTATTGCCGGCATTACATTCCTTCATTTACCCAACCGGCACAGAATTGGCTTCCAGATTACATATCACTAGAACAGTGTGCAGACGGGCCGAAAGAGCAGCAGTCGAACAGCAAAGAGCAACTGCCCTCAGTGAACAAGGGATAGCCTATCTCAACAGATTGGCAGATTTTCTTTTCATATTAGCGCGGTATATGAATTGGCGTGAAGGGGCACCAGAAGTAACCTGGCGATAAAATCACATATCAAGTAGTGATGCTAAATCGCGTGGCCGCATCCGCTGTTGCAAATAGCGGCCATAGAGCCAGCCAACCACAAATCCGGACAAGTGACCAGCGCTGGCAATCGGCAACAATGCTATCCCAAACATCTGCAATGTCAAATTAACCACATCTAAAGCAACGACAAATTTCAAGGCCGTGCGAATGCCAACAGGTAAAACAAAAAACAACAGCACTGGTGCTCGTGGTTGAATCAGTGCAAATGTTGTAACAATAGCATATACCCCACCTGAAATGCCAAGAGCTGGATCAAGCCCCACCGCAATACCTACTATTGTAATCCCTATAGACGATGCCAACGCACCGAGCAGCAATATTTCTGCAAACTTACGAGAGCCTAATAGTCGTTCCAACACAGTGCCAAACGAATACAACACCACGCCATTCACAAACAAATGAAATAAGCCACCATGGAGAAAAATAGAAGTCACCAGCCGC
>JAHENU010000015.1 GCA_018609855.1 Candidatus Nanohaloarchaea archaeon
CTTTTACTGTCTGTTTGAATTGAGAATTGTTCGGTGTGAGAAAGCCATAGTGGTACATAAGCAACACTGCGACATCTAATTCACCACTGCCATAAAACATAGTGAAGGCCTGCTTTTCCTTATTCCAGCCATTTTCACACACATCGGCATGAATGGCATCACGTTCTTGTTTCCATTTTTCGATAGGGCATTTTTTGTCAAATGCTTCAGCTATGCGGATAGCTCGGTCCAAAGCCACCCAAGCCATGACCTTCGAATGCACAAAGTGCTCTGCCATCTCACGGAATTCCCAAATGCCATGGTCTTTCTGACGCCATTTATCAATCACATGTTGCGCCATGCTGCGAATAAATCCAAATTCTTCTTCGCTCATTGTTTCCACATATCCATATGTGATGAAGAAATGATGCAATGCTTCTGCCACTTCACCAACTACATCCATTTGCATCTGGTCAAAGGCAGCATTGCCGATGTGTACCGGTCGTGAATTGCGGTAACCGGACAAGTGGTCTAAGGTCTCTTCAGGTAGCAGTGATGTGCCCTCTATTCCATACATAATGCCTACGTTAAAATCTAAAGCACTGCATTCAGTGCATATATCCATTAAGAATTTTACAAATTTTCTTGCCTCTGTAAAGCTACACACTTTTGTAAACGCGTCAATGGCGAATGATGCGTCACGTAGCCAACAGTATCGATAATCCCAGTTCCGCCCTTCTCCAGCAATTTCTGGTAAAGAGGTTGTCGCAGCAGCAATGACAGCGCCGGTTTTGTAGTAAGTGAGTGTTTGTAGAGCAAGGAGGCTACGAACAACAGCATCAGTATGGTGTGTTTCAGGAATAGTACGATCAGCTATAAAATTGCGCCAGTACTGTGTTGTTTTCTCCAATGCATTATGGATGTCTATTGGAGTGTGTGGTGCTGGCGTTTCATTATAAGACAATACAAAGTACAGATCATGTTCGAGCTGTATAATGTCTTGATTATGGACGGCCTTCGGCGATGTATTAGTTTGTAGGTACAGCGTATCTTTATCGGCTTGGGCAATGACTGTATTGTCTTTGTAGGTAAATGTTGGTGAATGCCGGGCATAATCGAACTGTGGATTGAATATAATGCGACAGGCCGGTTTTCCTGTGTTAACTTGGATGTATCGATGAATGCAATTTGGTCGGATTAATTGTGTGTCTCTTTTATACAACGGGAAGTAATCATATACAGTGAATGAGCCATTTTTGGTAGTAAATGTGGTTTCGAGGATATTTGTGTGCTGTCGATAGCGTTGTGTTATGTCTGCCGGCCCCTGCGGGTGTATTTCAAAACTGCCGCCTCTATCACGATCAAGTATTTTGGCAAAAACACTGGGACTGTCGAATCGTGGCAAACAGCACCATTCGATGGCCGCATTTTCCTTGACCAGTGCGCAAGTAGTGCCGTTGCCTATAATGCCATAGTTGAGAGCCATAGTTTTCTATGGCCGCCGTAGTATATAAAGGTGTGGCGCAAAGTTTTATTGGCGAGAAAGTGCAGTATGGAGTATGAGCTGGCAAGAAGCGCGAAAAGGGTTTGGCGCCGTTATCGTGACGATCATTACCTCAATTCTACTAATTGTATTAGGTATAGCTTATTTTGGTGTTACTCTGTGGATAATGAAAATTGCCAGTGAGATGTTCTTCGGCAGTGTTCCTGCAGTAAATTGGGCTGTCTTATCTGCATCGATTTTGGCCGCGAGTGCTATTATTGCAGGTGCTGTAGAAAAGAAGACTGTGACCGGTGCCAAGTAGGACACAGCCATTACAAAGATATTTAATGCTAAAAAAAGAGAGATGAATATGAAATTAGATGATGGTCGTGTGTTTGGCGGGGTCGGCACACTCTTGTTGTTTACCCTTGTCGTTCCGTATTTCGGCGTTTTAACCTGGCTTTTTGGCTACATCATGCTGTTAATTGGCATCAAACGTATTGCTGATTTTACGAAACGGCCAAAAGTCTTCTCATATTTCCTCACAAGCGTTATTATTAGCATGTTAGGTTTCCCGATTTTTATTGCACTCGGCGGTGTAATTGGAGTTACTCAATACGGACAATTACTCTGGGTGATTATTGCCGGTGTGGTATACTGGATTCTCTCCATTGTTGCTGCTTTATTTGTAAAGCGAAGTTTTAGCATGGTGGCGCAGGCGACTGGCGTGCGGTTGTTCCGTACCACTGGCACTGTGTATGTGGTCGGTGCTATTTTGCACATCATTGGCATTGGTTTCGTCATTACCTTTGTTGGCCTTATCCTGCAAACGGTCTCTTTCTTTTCCATAGAAACCAAAGAAGAACGACGACGGAAGCGGCAGCAGCAGAAGGAAGCGGAACAGGAACGGCAGTAATATGTGTGCCGGTTTCGGGTTGATAAGCAATTTGTCTCAAGGAGTAGGTGATCTACCACACTCTATAGATGTTGTTCAGCTTCTATTGCGGCCTAGTCGCCACTTTTATAAAAAGCAAGAAACTATTGCAGCTTATGCGCCTCACATGGTCAAATAACCGAGTGATAGAGGCAGCAGTCCTAGTCGGCCTCGGTGGCGCCCTTCTCGTGTTTATAACACAATCGGTGTTTGTCAGTGTTATACTGGTCCTCATCTTAGGCATTCCAGCCGGCATGTTATATCTAAATGCACCCTTTATTCGCTCAAGTATGTTAGTGAAGCGTGGTCGTTTAGAGAAAGCAATGAAGATAAACAAAAGTATTGTGGAAGAAGAGAATGCAGAAGAGTCAGAATTCGCAACTATGGCGCATCTTAACCTGGCAAATATCTATCATCGTCAGGGCAAATTTGAACAATCTGAAACACAGTTAGAACAGATTGATAGAGAAAAAGGTGGAAGAAATATAGAGCTTTTTTACAACAGTTTGGATGCACTCAATAAAATCATGCAGCAGAAGGATTTAGATGATGCCCGTGACCGTATTAACCAAGTTATGCAGCAGGACTATAATGCGGATACATTTCCCATCATCGCCTACTTAGAACTACTGCGCGGCAACCGGACAGAAGCGGAAAACGCCATTGCTTCCTATTATGATGCAGAACAGGACAAGCGTAAAAACTCTGTATATTTTGGAAAATTTACGGCACAGAGAGATGCAGCATTCCAAACGATGCTTGCTACCTTCTTTCTGGGCATGTATTATTACCAGCGAGAAGAGTGGGAAACCGCACAGACATATTTGGACACGGCGCTTTCACACAATCCTTACGACAATTACTATGCACGTAAAACAGAGGAAGTGTTAGAAGAAGTAAAGCAACAGAGAGAGTGAAGAGTACAGAGTGCCACAATCGTTACACAGCATGTTTTAATGCATTGTGACAGTATTTATCTATATCAAGTGTGCAGCACGGGTGTTTATGGATACAATGTACTGGTTTTTTGCCGATAGTTGATACAGAAGAGTTATCTCAGAACGAGAGCATGCATTACACAAGCATTTGTTCGGTTTGTGTCTTAGGAAGAGCCAGAGCTGGCCACCAACTCCTCCTTGTGTTTATTGACGCAAAGGGAAGAAAGTAAACTTATCACTCATTTTCCGTAAAAGCTGCGCGTATACTTTCGTTGAGCCAGAGGTACCATAAAATCAGTATGTTGATAGTAAGAGAAGTCAGGACTCCCAGGTCTCCTTGCAGCAACGACCATATGTTAAATATCGCCCCAATTCCTTGTGTAATAATAAGGAATAACCGTGCCCAGTTCTGCCCTAACCACAGGCCTCTGCCAACGAACACATTGAGCACAGCTAAGCCAAGAAGCCCTATTCCTATTGCGACAGCTCCTGTAGGTGATATCGGGTATTCTTCCAGAAAACCAATTGCTCCCGTTCCTGTTGTAATGAGGATTATGGCGCCGCCAAGTAAAGAAAATGCGGCTCCAATGAATGACAGAACAGCTAGTATTTTTGCGCCAACTGGGACTTCTGTGGCCATATTGAGTATTCTTTTCTCTACTTTTTATATTTTGTCTTCCGATATGGTAAAAAACGCAAAGCTAATCTTCCAAACTCTGCAAATACTGCTCTGCTTCCATAGCCGCCTGACAACCAGTGCCGGCTGCGGTGACGGCCTGCCGATAGATGGTGTCTTGCACATCGCCAGCGGCAAACACGCCGGGCAGGTTGGTGTGCATACGGCGATTGGCCTTGAGATAACCATGCTCGTCAAGCTCCACTGCTGACTCTTCCAGATATTCGGTATTGGGGATGTGGCCAATAGCCAGGAACATGCCCTGCGCGTCTAACTCCTGCGTCTCGCCAGTCTCCACATGCGTAATTCTCACCCCAGCGACAATCTGTTCACCAAGCACCTCTTCAACCTCGTGATTCCAGACAACATTGATGGTGTCTTTGTTGAAGACACGGTTTTGCATAATCTGACTGGCCCGGAATTCGTCTCTGCGGTGGACGATGGTGACTGAATTGGCGAATTTAGAAAGAAAGAGGCTTTCTTCCATAGCTGAATCACCGCCACCTACCACGACAATGTCTTTTCCCTTAAACAGAGCGGCATCACAGGTAGCACAAGTGCTGACACCTTTGCCGAAAAATTTCTCTTCTGATTCGAGTCCAAGGGTCTTCGCTCGAGCGCCAGAGGCTATAATGACCGATGAGGCGGCATATCCACCATCTTCTGTTTCTACAACATACTTGTCATTCTCCTGACGAAATCCGGTCGCATCAACATCAACAAATTGACCACCAAACTTTTCTGCCTGTTGTCGGCACCGTTGTACTAATTCAGGGCCTTGGACGCCATCAGGAAAGCCGGGATAATTTTCAACATCAGTAGTTAAGCTCAATTGATCTGGGGCACGGCCTGAAATAACTAATGGATGTAGTTCGGCGCGAGCTGCATATAATGCAGCGGTGAGAGCCGCCATGCCGCCACCGATAATAATGACGTTGTGCATTTGTTGTTCCGTAGTGGACATAGTATCACTGTTGAGAAGGGTACAAACAGTGCTCGTCGGTATTTAAATATCTGTTGTATAGACTATCGCTTTTGAGGCATTCCTCTCTGACTATAGAATCGCCAGCCAACACTTGCTATTAGCGGAAAGAGGATAACAACAAATGCTGTACTTATGGTAAGTGGACCTGAAGCTATGAGGAACAGTGGCAAAGCCGTTATGGCATTGAACACAAAATGCGCCGTAATTGTTGTGGTGATATCGAACATAACAAAAGCGGTCCCTAATACTAAGCCAATAACTGTTACCTCAATGGCGCGGAAGTAGAAAGGAAAAACGGGGTGTGTCGCATGGGCGACTGCCCAAATGATAGCAGTGATGCCTATAGCTGCTGCTTTGGAGCGGGTTGCTTCTGTGAAGAAGGTAATGCCAAATAACCGGTACAGTAGTTCTTCGGAGAATGCCGGGAAAAGTGAAATGGTAACAAATATAGTGAATGCTGGTACTACTGCATTAAGTAGATTCAGTTGATTTACGGAAGCAAATTGCCAGACATTAAATAGTTCTGAGCCTGCTGCGTACAGGAGAGTGGTGACGCCTAGCAGTATGAAAGCGAGGGCATATCCACGGCCTACTGAAGCCAATAGATGTTTCGTGTACCCTCTCGTAGCTTCCCGTAAAGCTTTGATCCGGTTTGACCAATAATGTGAAGCCATAGCGCTGCCTGCAGTAGCACTCACAAATACAGTTGCGCCAAATGCGCCAGCCACAATGAGCGCAGGAAGAATCCTAATACCAAGGAATATAGGGATTGCCATGGCGGTATTGTAGTCATGTAACAGGAGCGGGAGAGTGTTTAGCCTGTTAACAAAGATTAGTGCTGTTAAAGCCAAAGCAAATACGGCCCATGGTCTCCAGTGCGGTCTTGTTTTTCGAAACGCTTTTACTGCAGCAATAGCGGCAAGGATAAGCATGGCGACACTGGCTAATAATGAGAGACCGGCTATGAACATACCAGAGCCACGTTGGCCACCGACATAGCGAGAAAAGTCTTCTGGTGTTTTGAGATAGTAGTCGTAGGCCCCCAATCGATTGCCATGGATGCCAACTTCTATGAGCTGAGATGCTGTCCCAAATGATGCATGTATTGTTGTATTCGGAACTCGATACGTAAAGCGATGATCCGTGCGATTACGGTGTGCAGTCTTAGCATAATCTTTCAATTGCAGCTGCTCCGCCACAAAGCCACGCTTTCGTAATATCTGTGAAGAGTAATTTTCCGCAGTAGCGCGTTGTAATGAAGGACGGCTGCGGTCCTCTGGTAGAATATAGGAGAGTTCTGTTACATTTCCCGTTTCTGCACTCACTTTCACCGTTGCTTCTTCCTGTTGCGATGGCTGGTAAAAACGAACTTCAAATTCTAATTGTGGCAGCCCCTGAGACTGTAGATAGCGGGATGCATTGTGCTCGCCCAATTGCTGACGAAGAAATGAATGGGCTAGTGCATCATTAGTGTATAGGACTGAAGTGCGGTAATCAGACAAATTTGTGATGTTCGTGTCGTTAGAAAGGAAGTGTCGCGCTATGGTACTGGCTGTCTCCTGATCTATTTCTGGTTCAGGCGCATACCTCAAATCAGAAGCTGTACTCATAATGAACAAGGCCAATCCAATCGCTGCCAGAAGTCCAAAGAGCGTATTTCTGTACATAGGTTGCATGTATATCCCGGAGTCATATCTCAAAAGAATGGGTGTTGTACTGGGATTTGCCCTGTGAACATTTTTGAATGTATGTTACGTACTGTTTATATGCAACGTATTGTGCTGCATGTTGATCTTGACTCATTCTACGCGCAAGTGGAAATGGTGCGGCAGCCTGAGCTACAAGACAAGCCCGTTGTTGTTGGCATGTTTTCCCGGGATGAATATTCTGGCGCTGTGGCGACAGCGAATTACAAGGCACGGGAGTTGGGTATTCGGTCAGCTTTACCTTTGCGGACAGCGCATGAACGGGCCACTGAAGATACTGTGTTTTTGCCGGCTGATAAAACGTATTACAACGAAGTATCTGATCGGGTTATGGCCATTATTGCTGAATATGGTGATGCGTTTGAAAGCATTAGTGTGGATGAAGCCTATATAGAGGTGACGGAACGGTGTGAGGGAAATTTTCAGAAGGCACAGCTGTTGGCACAGCGAATGAAACAGGACATATGGCAGGCAGAGGCGTTGACTTGTTCTGTCGGGATTGGCAGTAATAAATTGGTGGCCAAAATGGCTTCGGATGCGGATAAGCCAGATGGATTGACCGTGGTGCGGCCTGAGGAAGCGCAGGCATTTTTGGCTCCGTTATCAGTGGAAGAATTGTATTCGGTGGGGCCGAAGACAGCTACTGTGTTGCGGGAGCATAATATGGAGACGATTGGCGATATTGCGGCAGCAGAGCCGCAACGACTGGTGCATGTGTTCGGTCAAAATCGGGCACAGGAGTTGCAGCAGTTTGCGCAGGCGATTGACGAGAGGGTTGTGGCGCAGCAGGACAAAAAACAGCTGTCCCGCATCACGACATTGGCAGAGGATACGCGGGATGTGGCGACAATTTGTTCCGTTATCGAACGGCTGGCAGCGGATGTGTGTGAGCGGTTGGTGGCGCACGGCGTGCAGGGGAAGACCATTACGTTTATTGCTATGAGCACTGAACGTGATGCCTATACGCGCTCTCAGACCATTGCCCAGCCGTGTGCAGACACTACCACTGTGGCACAGACGTGTTCGGATCTGGCAGAGACATTTTTGGCTGAGCACGATGCTGTGTTGCGGCGTATCGGTGTGCGCGTGTCGCATTTTGTGTCTTCCGGAGCAGGTCAGTCAGCACAGACATCGCTGTCATCCTTTGCGTCATGAGCGTACCGGCAGCGGCACGTAAGATTTATTACCACAGACTGTGCAGAGAATGGTATGCGGTATCGCGCGAGTATAGTATTGTGTCTTGTCGTAGCTATCTGGTTCTCCCTCGGCGGGGCGGCCTCCTCCCCCCAACCGGATATCTTGTTGGTGAAGGATTCGCATCGTATTCCGAATAGTGAGTTAGAAGATGAATATGAGGATGCATTGGTCTGGAATTCGTACACCTATAGTACGCATTCAGTTAATGGAAGAGAGGAATCTGGGCCCTCTCTTGACGAATTACGGAAGTATGATGTTGTTATTTGGTTTACAGGGGAAGATGATGGCAATAACGATTTTAAGACATTGACAGACACAGATCGGTCGAGACTGAAAACATATGTGCAAGAGTATGAAGGGCGTTTGTTTCTGACCGGGCAAGGGATTGGGCAGCACATTGGCCAAAGTGATTTTTACAAAAATGTGTTGCATGGTTATTTCTGTAAAAACGATGTAGACTATGACGACCC
>JAHENU010000016.1 GCA_018609855.1 Candidatus Nanohaloarchaea archaeon
ATAAATATGATCGCATGATTGAAGAGTTTTGCAATCGAGATAGCATCTACTATATTAGATTGAACGAGGTTCTCAAATTTAATGATATATCTGATGGCCTCCATCCAAATAATGCAGGTCATCAGAAAATTTTTGAAGCTGTGAAAAGTTATTTACTAAACCACAATATTTTGGAATAAAAAAACAAGTCCGTCCTGTAGCGGTCTTTGTCTAACTGCGACAACTACATAATGTTAGATTTTATCTTTCGTACCTTTCACTGTGTATAGATTAATCTTTATTAAAATGGGAAAGAAAAGAGAAAAAAGGTTGGCTTATTTAGTAGCCAACTGAATGTCGTCTCGAGTGACCGTTCTCCGTCGTGCGTGTCGGGCTGCTCGCAATGCTTCTTCTGCGATGCTCTCTGCCGTGTCTTCAACGGCTTCTTGCAAAGCAACAACAGCATCTTCTGATACCCGTTCTGCACCAGAGTGTCTCATGATCCGCTCGAGTGGTGCTAGAGGTAGATTGCTTCGTGCCATGTGTATCACCACTTTGAGAACACTGCGTGTTCTCTCCTTATAAAATTTACGGTTATGTGGGCCACAGCACCGAGCTACACGCTAATGCGGCAATGTCGTTGGATTAATGACCGTCTACTGAAATTAAAGGTAATAATCACTCTATAATAGGAACAGTTTGACCATAAAATATATAAATGAATGTAACCATGATCAAGAAACCGAGATAATGCTCCCCGGTACATCCCATACATTTATAAACTTACCGGTACGTATTATCGTTACTTGTGGGGGATAGCAATGGTAGAATCGGATGTTGAATATGAGAATGAAGTGCCTATGACACCTTCTCGTGAACAAGGTGAAGAGAATAGTTCTTTGAGTTGTCCTGAGTGCGGGTCAACTAATTTCCGTGAAGATGAAGCTCGAGGAGAAATGGTTTGTTCGAAGTGCGGCCTTGTATTAGAAGATTCCATCGTTGATTCATCGCCAGAATACAGATCATTTGATTCAGATAGCAATGAAAAGAAAGCACGAGCTGGTGCGCCTCTCACTTATACCAAACATGATATGGGTGTTTCTACGGAGATTGGAATTGGTCCTGGTGAATTATATAAAGTGTCAAGCAAGAAACGGGCTCAGTATTATCGTTTGCGGAAATGGCACAAGCGGTTGACTCAAAGTAAGGACAGAAATCTTGGCTTTGCATTGGCCGAATTGAATCGATTAGTGTCTCAGATGAATTTACCTAAGACCGTACATGAAGAAGTTGCTAGACTGTACGAAAAAGCGGTTGACAAGGGACTTGTTCGTGGACGATCGATGGAATCAGTTATTACCGCTTTATTATACATTGTAGCCCGGAAACAAAATACTCCGAGAACGTTAGATGAAATATCAGAAGCATCAGGCATTGAAAAACGAGAAATAGGTCGTGCCTACCGGTATGTTGCTCGTGAATTAGATCTTCGTATCTTGCCAGCAAAAGCTCAGGACTATCTGCCGCGATTTGCTGCTAAATTACAACTATCTGGAGAAGTACAAGCAAAAGCCCGTGAACTTATTGAATCAGCGAAGGAGCAGGATCTGTTGTCAGGTAAAGGACCAACTGGTGTCGCTGCGGCCGCATTATACATCGCAGCGGTATTGCTAGGTGAAAAGAGAACTCAGCGCGAAGTGGCCGAAATTGTAGGTGTCACCGAAGTAACCATACGCAATCGCTATAAAGAATTGGTTTCAAAGCTTGGTCTTGAAGAGGAAATTGAGAAGCGTCAGGAAGAATTTTGAAAACATTCAGAGAGTCTGCATGGCATCGTATAGCTGGTCAATGTGACAATTCGTACGGATACCGATAGGCGAAAAGTGAGTGGGCGCACATTGATAGCCTAGAGATTGGATAAATTCACACAATTGGTCTCTTTTTACAGCGTTAGTCTTTGCATATTTTGCCAACTGATGGATGTTATAATACGGTTGGGTGATTGATGCCTCTTCCACCACACTGCGTATAAGAGTAGCAGCGTCCGTATATTCCCTTTCTTCAAGATCTGCGAGAACATGATTTCCAAATGCTGGGTCAGCAAATGAGCCTATCCATAGTGGTCCTGCATGTTGCAATGCACTATCGCAGTGTGGACAAGTGGCTACTGTTGTTTTCTCTAATCTCCGATATAAACAGCGATTGCAATAGGACAGATAGCCTATGCATGATAGGTGTTTGTTTGTCTGTTTTGCTGATTGCTGCACTGTACCAAAAAGACGTATATAGTGCTGTTCGTACCAACATAAACGAGGGATAAGGCATTTATCACGGTGAGCACAGCTCATGAATGCTGATGCAAGATATATACGGAGACCGATTTCATGACAGAATTGTGTTTTTAACGGTGTAGCTGCATAACGACGGCGGCAGGTTTGTGGGTAGGCACCGCACACCACTGCTAGGTCTGTAGCAGTAACTCCTATAGCTGATGATTTTCGTAAGACAGTTGCAGCAGCGTCAAGATAGGGTCGAGGGGAACCGAATGGATCAATATCAACATAGTTCCATTCATTTCGGTGCTGATGCATTGTAGCATTGGCGTCTTGCTGTGAAACGTGTGCCTGTTGTTGTGAGATAGCATTGTATCTACAATTCATTCGTATGTTCTCTACAGCCCGTGGATTAGAATCATTGAGATGCGCCGTAGAAACAGAAGCTACTTCAGTAAGGTAACGCAATCCGCGTATACCTGTACCTGCTAATGGATCACCTACTTCCCAGTATTCGTTGCTATCTTGACTTGCAGAGGAGAGGCAACTGACCGATATATCACGATTTCGTTGCATGGCTGGATTGTAGAAAACAGAAGACTGTTTAGTCGGCTGTGATTCAGACTCGATTGTTAATTGAATATCACGTTCTTTTGTATACTGCATGTAATCACCTTGCGGTAAAGTGGCAATCCGGCAATACACCATCTGTTAACAGTAATAAAGGAGCTCCGTTATATGGAAATATGAGCAATAAACGCCCTATTATTCCACCGGACACTCCTTCATTAGGTACGGCAGTGGACACAGTGGAAGGTGTATATACCGGTCTTTCGGTATTTGATAGATTATTTACCCAGCAAACCGGCGTTCATATTATTAAAAGCAATGATATGGGACTCTTAGAACGTTGCTACCGAATTATTTATAAGAATCAAGCGGCAGTAGCGGTATCTGTGTTGCATGTGCATGCTACTTCGATGCAATGTTCAGAATTTAACAGTGATTACGGGACAGTGCAGCATGTGTCTGTTAATCAATTTCAACCTTCACAGTCAGAACAGATTAAGCTAATACTGATTGCGGCAATCGAAAATAGTGAGAATCATAAAGGTATTAGTCAGATAATTGAAGAGGCATTGAGACAGAATCTACCGTGCATATTGATTGGTAATAGTGATATAGCAGAAGCTGTCAAAAAACATGTCTCAGTGTATTCCATTATCAATTTGGTTCATATAAATGGTGTTCATGCTATTGTCGAAAAACATCCATCAGCCAACCGTCATTGTGTCGCCGTACCGCAGTTATTGTCACGCGATGACTCTCCCAAAGAAGATAAAGAACCCATAATCCAGCATGGCGTTACAACTCCGTATCCTGTCGTACCAACCATATTATCGGTTCATTATCGTTCGCGTTCAACCAAACAGACCTAGTTGCTGCCATAATTTCTGTATTGTATTCACAAATGCTTGCCACATTGTTTGATCAGCAGTTGTTGTATCTACAGGAAGTGGTTGTTGTTTAGTCTTTTGCTCTATTCTTGGCTCACTAGTTGTCCAGTTAGTCGTAGGTATTACTTCTTTAGGTTTTTGATTTCTCTGTTCGTCTGAAGCCACAATCGGGACGCTGTAATTAGCTTGTTGTATACGATTAAGACATTCAATGAGTATTGATTTGTCTGTTGCAAAACATGGTTGAGAGGTGAAGTTCATTACACTTAATATTAGTTGGGAGCTTGTTCGTGGTCTTTTGACTGGTTGTTTCCTTTGCGCTAATTGCTCATACACGGTGTGTAAAGAATCAGGACTATTCTCTGCGACGTAGGCACGAATCATGAGTTCCGAATAGGCATACCCAAATGACCGGATATGTGCCTGCGTAGGATGCCATCGGTGCATAAATTGTCTATTATTTTGATAATACTCCCACAAATTATCAGGTGTTTGCCTTGGCTTAAGCACATATCGTTGGCCATTCTTTACAAATTGTCGTGGTTCTCCGAAAAGAGCAGGAACATGTTCATTTCGCTTCCGTTGTGCTAACAATTCTACGTATTGTGCCACCCCTTCGTCGAACCAACTCTGATTGCTTCTATCCCATTGCAATACTCTAGCGTTAATGGCGTGTGTCGCCTCGTGTAATATGATAGGTACAGGTATAGAGTTATTTGCAAATACTGATTGAGGCATTAAAATCAAACCAGCACCAACATACGTCCCTTCGCTCCATTTCCAAGCTTCTTGCTTGTATTGATGTTCAGGTAAAACAGCGATGGCTAATGTTTTATAAGGTAATTTTCTGCCTGTGATTCCTTGAGGTAAATAATACAGCCTATCCGCTGGCGTGAGATTATACTCGCCAGTGATAAAGAAGTGTTTATACCGAGGCGATCGATTTGCAAAAAGGAGATGTATACTGACAGGGCCTTTACCTTGCGTAACAAACATAGAATCGCTATAATACTCAGTAAATCCGAGTGGTGTTTTACCAGCAAGAATATGGCTGGTGTTAACAACTACTGTTGTGTTTTCATTCTGGAAACCTGGCAAAGACAATTCTAATTGGTTGATCGGCGAATAGTGTGTATTCACAGCATTCGGAATACGCATACGAATTGTAATACGATCCCGTTGTCGTGGCGTTTCTGTGTTCGTTTGGATGGATACCGTGTCACTATTCACTGTATAACTATCAATAGGACCATGTCTGTCTTTAATACTAATAATGGAAGCGTTAGTTGGCTTTATCCAGCTAATTTCCCAGTAATTGACGGGTTCTTCAGAGCTAACGGTGAGGTTGGCGGTCACTAAAGCATCAGAGCCTTCTACCTGTATGTGAAAGGTAGATAGTCCATGCGTTGTAGCCATGATGCAAACCAGTACAAGAAAGAAAGTGCTTTTATGCATAGAGGTTGTTGGGCTCTGGCGCCTTATAAGAGTTGTTATTCCGAGTTTTTGTCTCGTAGTGAGAGATAGAATGTGTAGAAGAAGGCGACGGCAAATGGCAGTATTAGGCTTTGTAAGACAGTGCTGTACAGTGACTGGAATAGATACATTTGTACTGTTATTGTGCCGCTCATGAGAAAGTTGCCGACAAGTAGAATGGTGACCGGGAAGGTGAGTACCAGCCCTACAATGCCAATAATGATAAAGGTTAATAGCACATAGCCAAATGTCCGCCACCAATTGCCCTGTACGGTGCTATAGCTCGTACTGAGCGCTTCCATTGGCCCTGTTTTGTCAATCACCAGTATGTAGTAGCCAAACACCCAATATACAAACAATGCTGCCGCAACGCCAATGATACCGAGAATGACCAGAAATGCAAGCGGCAGGAATGACATAGTCAAGTTACCGAGAACAGCTGCTATGATATTCAACCCTATGGCAATCCCTGTAATCAGGAAATAGAGACCTATAGCACTGCTTAAGTACCGTGTGCTGTCCTTTAACGTTTGGATGACATGTGTCAGCCGCTCAGTGTGGTAGTAATTCACCAGACTGACCACGGTGAACATTGTCAATAAGCCACCGAGAAGCCCCACTACTAACGAGATAAGAACACCAAACATAGTATTCAATTGTTGTTTCATAATAGCGTCTAGTTCATCGGAATCCATGTTGGATGAGTCAGATGAGTCTACAGATGGTGGCTGTGTGTCTTGTGCACCTGTAACCATTCCAACAAGATTGCCTGCTAATCCGCCAGTTGATTCATCAAATGCGGTGTTCTGTTGGAATGGATTTTGATCCATGCCAAATTGAGTGGTTGCGGATTGCTGTTGTAATGTAATAGTGCGATAGGATTCGGAGAGGCCGAGAAAGGCAGCATCTATGAGAAAAATGAGCAGCAGCAATGTCAGGGCAATGACAAACGTCTTTTTTAAATTTCGCGTATAGAGACGCCAGGCTTCACCAAATATCTGCCCGTAGCCTTTTCTTGCCATACTACATATCCCTTTTGGTCGTTTAAATAACTAGTGGCGGCAACTGGCAAATAGCCCGCTATACTTTTTAATGCGTCTCCGCAGAGAGAGGTGTATGCAAACTGGCACCGCCGATCTACCGTTGCATAGTGGCCATGCGCCACGCTGGCTATTCTCTCGTATGGAACGGCTGGCTGGTCAGATATTGGCTATTATGGCAGAGGAACATGGTACAACATGCGTGTTGCAACGATTGGCAGATCCGTACTGGTTTCAGTCGTTTGGGTGTGTCTTAGGATTTGACTGGCACAGCTCAGGCGTTACTACAACAACCTGTGGCGCTATTAAAGCAGCTGTGAAAACAACGGATATTGGCATTCAGGTGGCAGGCGGGAAAGGTAAAAATTCCGCCAAGGCCCCTACAGAGATCCTTACATCGGAATACAATTTGACAGAAAATGCCTTACAGCGGTTGGAAAGAGCATCAAAGCTATCAGCTAAAGTTGATAATAGCTGTGTTCAGGATAGCTATCGTCTGTACCACCACAATCTCTTTTACATTGAGACAGGAGACTGGTGTGTTATTCAGCAAGGTTTGCATCATGGCAATAACTATGCACGCCGATATCACTGGATATCACATACTTTAGATGATTTCTTTCAGGAACCACATGCTGGGATAATAGGCGAAAACGCGGCAACAGTGATGGATCTGACCGCAAGAGAAAGCACGGAAACGCGGAAAGCAATGACGGATTTGGTACAAGATAATCCTGTGCACCTATTAGGAGAGCAGCAAACGCTGGATGCGTTTACCACACGGCACCGGCATAAACGTTTGCATATGCCTGCCCATCATCCGGTATTACAAAAACATTTGGGTCCAACGAGCATGCAGTTTTTCAAACAAGTGTATGAATACCAGCCGACGGATTTTGAGGAGCTGGTGTTGTTTCGGGGGATGGGGCCGCAGAAAATGCGATCCTTAAGCTTAATTGCGCAACTTATCTATGGCACTGAGGCTTCGTGGCGCGATCCAGCCAAATTTTCCTTTGCGCATGGAGGGAAAGACGGGCACCCCTACCCGGTCAACCGGCAGCGGTATGATGCAAATATCCAGACACTGCAGGAAGCTATTGAAGGAGCTGAGATATCACAGAAAGAAAAACGACGGCTGTTGCGGCGGTTAGCGCAGTTAGGCTGATGATGTTTCAGTTGCATTGCGGTAACTGTCTGGCACGAGCTGAGCTTTTTTGTAATGAAATGCGCCCATGTACATAGCCGTCACTGCAGTGCCATGCCCGTCGAAGACAACAGGTTCGCCAAGTGTGCCAAATCCGCTCGCACGGGTGAGAGTGAACCCATTGTCATCAGTTTGTTGCAAGACACCGCAGGTATACAGCGGATCGGAGGCGATTGGGTCATAAGAGAGCAATGTGCCGTTAAGACAGGCTATTTGTATTTCTTCCCAGCGCATGGTGTAGGTGCCGGTGTACCGCCGGAGTTGTGTTGCATCAGCCGCTGTTGCATACTGTGAATACTTGCTAAGACACTCTCTGGCTATGCGGCATATTCCTTCCGCCAGTGGCACAGTTGGAGCGATGATAACATTCGTGAATACAATCACGGCATATTGGTCTTCGGGATCGAAAGCGACATAGGATGAAAAGCCAGGAAATCCGCCAGTGTGCCCATACATCGATGTTCCAGCGTGTTCTCGTATTTCCACTCCGAGCCCATACTGTATTTCCTCATTCACATACCACTGAATCCGTCGCATTTCTCGTTTACTTTCTAAAGTCAATAAAAGAGTGTTATCATCGGAGAGAGCTGAGAGAAAACCACATATATCACGCACTGTAGTTATGAGGCCGGCAGCCGCTTGCAGTCCTTTTGTTTCAATATGTGGTAGTGTAGGGCGGTCTTGTCCGGGAAATTTTCGGCCATAGCCAGTAGCAAGATTGTGTGCCTTATTGCTATCAACAGTTGTGTTGTCCATCTGCAGTGGGTGGAGAATGTGAGTGTATATGTATTCTGCATATGGCTGGCGACTCACTGCTTCTATTAGCATCCCCAGCAGACCAAATCCGATATTTGAATATTTGAACTGTTCTGCTGTTTCATACACTGTGGGTTGTTCTTGGAAAAAGGCCTGTAATGTGTCAGGCGACGGGAAGTGATCATCGTTCCAGTAATTGGCACTGTCGCGACGCATGCCTGACCCATGGTATAACAACTGCCTGATAGTAATGCATTCCACTGTTGGATCATTTGTTGAATTAAACCATGATAGATAATGGGAGACTTGATCGTCTAGTTGCAATTGATCATTTTCTGCTAATTGTAAAATGGCTACAGCTGTCATTAGTTTTGTGATGGAAGCCACCCGGAATTGTGTGTCAATTGTAACCGGTGTTTTTGTATCAGTATCTGCATAGCCAAAGTAGCCTTCATACGCTAACGCACCATCTTCCACAACACCGATAGCAGCACCAGGGATCTCCTCACTATAGAACTGATAGGGAAGCCATTGGTCGAAAAGGTGAGCCATATCACTATACGGTGTCTGTTGAGAAGTCATATGGAAAATGATCTGTAGAATTTTTTATAACTAGTGAGTGAGATCGGCAAGAATATAAAAGAAAACCTGTGTCCATTGATATGGAGGAAACATTTTTAGACGAACTACTGAATATGCCACAGGTTTATGGGGCTCAGCGATCGCCTGACGGCCGTTCCATTGCCGTGGTTATGGCTAATGTACACGATACAATTGATGTATTTCTGACTGATGTACACGGTAGTGCCTTGCAACCATTGACACAGACAGACCAGAACACGTTTCTTTTTAGTTGGTTCGCTGACAACACCACTCTCTTAGTAGGCCATGATCATAACGGTAATGAACGAACACAATTATTTACAGTGTCCATTGAATCACCACAGCATTTAACAGCAGTGACAGAACGAAATCCTCCTTATTTTTTATATGATGTATCGTTGCATCCGTCAGGACATGCATTGGTGTTTGCAGCTAATTATGACTTAGAAAATCATAAACAAATAGAGCACACTGCTATTCTGTGGCATGATTTATCTTCAAACCAACAGGAGACGTTGACAGTAACACAGCAGCCTTCACATTCGCACATCTCATTTAATGAAAATGCTACACATATCCTCTATAGTCGTGAAGATAAAGCGCCAGGCGGTATACAATATCGGCTATATACAGTGGCATCAGAGGAGGATGAAGAGATACTGTGTTTTGGAAATGAAGCTAAACTGACAGCTAGCTGGTTACCTGACAGTCGGCGTATAGTGTTTGTGACTGATACACTGAATGGCCACCGGCAGCCCTATAATAGTGTTGGCGTATATGATATCTATTCAGAAGAGATTACTTGGCTGATTGACGGCTCACAGGCAACAACACAACCGGCTTTTGCATTTGCCCCACGGTACAGTCATCATATTATTATAGGCGAGATGATACAAGGTGAAAGTACCAGCCGTGTCGTGGATAGTGAAACGTTTGAACAAGAACCATTACCAGAACACAAAGGACTTATTATACCCTTTGCTCCCTTGTCTTCAAACAAATGGCTTGGCATGTACGATAGTGAAACGCAACCAGGTGTATTAGCTCACTTCCCACTCGCTGCTGATGGAACGCTGCAGGATATTATTAATCCTTTAGAGAGAACTAATATTAGTGAAAAGATGCTCACAACAACAGAATCGATTACCTGGCAATCAACAGATGGATTAGAAGTGCATGGCTGGATATTCAGACCGGCAAACAACAATGGCAAAACGATAGTCTATATTCATGGTGGCCCAACTTCACATATTGAGCGAGAATTTGATGATGAAATCCAGTATTATTGCCACCACGGGTTTACAGTGTTTGTCCCCAATTACAGAGGCTCCACCGGTTACAGTAACACGTTTCGTGAGGCTATTAAGGAAGATGGCTGGGGCGGTCAAGAGCAGCAAGATATTCTGACAGGAATTGATACTTTAGTCGAACGTGGGCTGGCTATTGCCGGGCAGATTGGGGTGACCGGGACGAGCTATGGAGGTTATTCCAGCTGGTTTTTAATCACCCAGGCCACATATGCGCAAGTTGCTGCAGCAGCACCTGTCTGTGGTATGACTGATCTAGTGTTAGATTACGAAACGACACGGCCAGATTTACGACCATATTCGGAAGAGATGCTTGGTGGGTCTCCTGAACAGGTACCACATTTGTATTATGAGCGGTCACCTATTCATTACTTAGAGCAGATAACCGGCTCTGTCTTAATTGTACAGGGCCTGCAGGATCCAAATGTGACGCCAAATAATGTAGAAGCAGTGGAAGAACGCTTAGAGGAAGCCAACATTTCTTATGAAAAACTTGTATTTGATGATGAAGGGCATGGTATTGTCAAACCCTCAAACAAACGAGTTTTATATCAACGAATTGCAGACTTCTTTGCGGAGACTTTGTAATGCTACATTGTGCCGTTATTATGAAATGAGGCCAAGTTCTTTGAATATAGACCACCATTCGGGTGCAAGGGCCGGTGTCGTGCCCCACTTTTCTTCGGGAATATGGCCGTGAAGATATTGGCGAGTGTGTTGGGCGAGTTCCTGTAAGCGCTCGGACGGGAGCCATGTAGCCCGCTGCGTATTAGTCGGTCGTGAGTGTAAGAGATTCTTTGTCTCTGCGTAATATATATGCCATCTTTGTGGCGTGTTTTCTTGTAATGCACTTACCTCCATCTGTATGTCGCCTTCATACTGTAAATAGGTTGGAAAGGTGCCAGCTTCATAATGTAAGGCCTGCGTTGCTGCTTCATCTATAGTGCGATATACATCTATTTGAGCGGGTGGCCGGAAAGCCAAGGGAGTGTCGTATTCGCTTACCAGCAATAGAGCATTTTCTTTCTGGGCGATTACGGCGACACCTTCAAGCGTTTCGGCAATATCTCCGGAAGACGTGTCGACTATTTCAGTTCCCATGTTTCTCACTATTATTCGATCTTACTGAAATTTAAAAGCCTTAGGGTTATAGAGTTCAAGCTTGCCTTCAACAAACACTGTATCTTCAAATGCCATAGCTGTGACTGTTTGTATATCCGATAATACAGGGCTAGTGCATTAAAAA
>JAHENU010000017.1 GCA_018609855.1 Candidatus Nanohaloarchaea archaeon
AGAAGCGAGCATATTTCGCCGCTGCGCCAGCTCGCGGCATACCAAAGCTGTACCCTTCCTTTGCTAAAGCTCCGGAGGGCACGTCAGGCTACAGACACTCCAAAGATCGGCTGTTGCCTCTCAGTATAACAATGCGAAACATGCTAGTGTAGTGTCTCATAAGTTTTTGTGCAATTAATGGCAATTCAGGAGTTTTTTATATCTCCTTAGAAATAACCCAGATTAAGTGTATAGTAAATTGTGAATGGAAGGAATGCTTCCTTTCGTGGTCGGTACATTCATAAATGTGGGTTACAAAGAAACAAGGAGTAAAACTTATGGATTGCCAACAATTAAAGTTCGATAATGAGTTGTCGCAGAAACGAATCCAGCAGGCCGTTTCGATACTTGGAGAACGCGTTGTCGGGCGTTTTCTTGCTTTTGCGCTTTATCTGCTGGGGGTTCGCCGCAGTACAGTTGCGGAGACAGTGGATATGCCTGTAGAAACGCTGAAAACGTTTGTCAAGGCGGTGCTCAGAGACGGTATCTCTGCACTGGAAGATCGACGTCGCCGAGCTTCGTCCCGACGGCCACAACCCGCAGCAGTTTCGCAACCTTCGGTGCAACTTTCCCGGCAGGACGAGTGTATTTCGGTGGATCTGGTCGGCGGCGGGCATTTGATGGAGATTCCCACGCATAACCGGCTTCAGCTTCGTTCCGTACTGTTGTCGATGTTCAACAGCGGATTAGTCTCCGCACGCGCGGTGGCTGACCAGATCGGTGTTACCTCTGTGCACGTTCGCAACATGGCGCATAAACTTTCTGAGGGGGACGTCAATGCCTTGATCGACAAGCGTGAAGGTCAGAAGCAGGATTACCTCGTCACTTCCGGTGTCAAGGGTGAGCTTATCCAACAGTTCACTGTGGATCTCCTGGTACACGGTCAGACCTCGGGCCGGAAGCTGTCCGAAGAACTGCGTCGGCGTCGCGGAATAACTGTCGCAGACCGCACGGTAAGATATCATGTGTCGAATCTCGGGCTTAACCAGATTAAAGAAACGCTTCCTGATCTGTTTGATACAGTAAAAAAAACTTCAAAACCTGGTGTTTGACATGGTTGAAAGGCTTCCCGTCAACGTCGATAATCCGCTGCCGGTGCGGTTGACGGAACAACCATTGAGCCGTCGTCAGGAACGTACTGTCATGGCCGCGTTGAATATGGGCGGTACTGAACAGACAACGATATCCTTGTTTACCGGTCGGCACCGGAACACGGTTCGTCGCTGGATATGCCGGGTTGACACAGACAGCAGTATTGACGACCGTCTCCGCAGTGGAAGACCACGCCGGTTCCAGGACAACGTGCGACTGCGTACAATCGCGGTATATTGTCAATTGTCGCCTCCATTGCCGGGAGCAAGTGCATGGTCTCTGCGTGATGCAGAAAACCACTTCCATCAGGATGCTGCCACAGTAGGTATGCCCGTAAGCCGTTCCAGCATTCGCCGTATTCTGCTGGAGCATTCTCTGAGACCACACCGACGCGAGTATTATCTGCAGATCACTGACCCTGAATTTTTTCCCAAAATGGAGCGCATTATCCAGTGTTATATGGATATGCCGGAACATCTGTACTGTTTTGACGAATGTACCTGTATTCAGGCGTTGAAACCGGTCAGCCCCGATCTTCCTGCGAAATCACAACAGGCATACCTGAGAGACTTCGACTACAGGCGTAACGGCACCCGGGACCTTATGGCATTTCTGCATCCCGCCAGCGGCACAGTTAGCGGCGAATGCACCGCCAGGCACGATACCGCAACACTGTGCGAGGTTTTCACCCGTCATGTGAAAGCGCTGCCGGACGATGCACGTGTTCATTACATTATGGATAATCTCACATCCCATTACCATGATGATTTCTGCAGAACAGTGGCAGAGCTGAGCAATGTAGACTACCAGCCGCTGAAAACCGGAGCTCAGCGCCGGGCATGGCTTGAATCGGAACACAAGCGCATAGTCATTCACTTTCTGCCGTTTCACGCCTCCTGGCTGAATATGATCGAGATCTGGTTCGGTATCCTCAACGCCAAATGTCTCAAGCCCGGCTGTTTTGAGTCAGTACAACACTTGAGCGACTCGATTCATGCATTTATCGATACCTGGAACTCCCACCTGGCCCATCCGTTCACCTGGTCCTATACAGGAGAAGGACTTCAGGCCAAGGCAGTCCGCCGCTTCTCCCGCCTTCTGGAAATTGAAACGCCACAGATGGACAGCAAGTTCCTCACAAGCCAGCTCCTTCTTATGTGCAATATTGCGCACAGTTATCTCCGCGAGATCCCGGCCGAAGACTGGGGCAGGCTTATCGAGCTGGCATATCAAAAGGCAGATTATATTCGTCGAATTATCGAATTTGAGTCAGGGCCTTACCGTAAGCGCAAGGCTCAAAGAGCGCTGCAGAATTTCAATGAAATTGTCCTCCCCCACAACGTATTAACCAATGCGGCATAAGACAAATCGGGTTGGAAACGCGGTAGCAATTAAAGCACTTTGTCTGGAATACCTCATTGAAATAATAATAAATTGCCAAAATTACAACCACAATTTTTGGGACACTACACTAGTGTAGCATCTCATAAATTTGGGAGACGTATTCGGCAATTTTTTGCTATGGCACGAGATAATTAGTCGTACGGTTTAATGCTTCCTGTGCACGCCGACGGCGTTGCGGCCCCGGCTCGCTGTCAATGATTTTCTGCATGTAAGGGTGCTTTTCACGAAACAGTTTTTTGAATTGCTCCCAGTCTTCGGTGGGAACTTCGTCATGGTATGCCTGCCGGATGTTACCGATAAGAAGGAGTTGACGAGCGAGGAATTTGGAGTCGACTTGTCTGTTTTCACTGAACAGCAGCTTGTTGAATGAACGCACCACTTTTGCTTGCAGTCCCCGGCCGTCGAAACGCCATTTGAACGGGTGGGCCAGCTCCCGGTTCCAGAACTGAACAAATTCATATATTGCCTCGACCAAAGTTGCCACACTGTCAAACCATCCGCCTTTGAGGCATTTTTTCTTCAGAATACCGAACCAGCTCTCGATCATATTCAGCCATGAAGCATGGAAAGGCAGAAAATGAATAACGATACGTTTGTGTTCGGACTGGAGCCATTGTCGCCGTTCTGCGCCTGTGTTCAGCGGGACATAGTCGACCCCTGAAAGCCGTGCCACAGCTTTACAGAAATCGTCGTTGAAGTGCGGCGAATAGTTATCCATAAGGTAATGAAGCGGTTGATCATCAGGTTGATTGGCTACGTGTTCGGAAAACACTTCCACCAGTGCGGAGGTATCGTGCTCAGGCCTGCACCGCGCGAATACTCTCCCGGTGCTGTGGTGCATGAATCCAAAGACATGGGTTACTCCGTTTCGAATGTAGTCCGAGTCGCGTTTCACATTGCTGTCGGTGCTCCTGAGTATATCCGGCGCAGGCCGTGAAACCGCCTGAATACTGGTGCACTCATCGACGAGGAAAAGGTTGTTCAACTCCCTGGCATAAAGCTGGATAACATGCTGCATCTTCGGAAAAAACTCGGGATCCATAATAGCCAGGTAGTAGCAATACCGATGTGGATACATTGCGTGTTCGATGAGGATGCGGTGAATGGTGGAGCGACTCAGTGTTATTTTGTTTCCGCTCTTATCCAGACCATGAGGAATGCTTCCGGAAGCTTGCAGTCCTACGGCGCGGGGATCATGTCTTAAGCGCGCCTCAGCCGTTTTGAAAGTCCAGCGCAGGCATCCGTCAGGAGCGGTCTGACAGTAGAACCCGAGAATCTGTTTGCGTACCTCGCTGTTGTACACAGGCGGACGGCCGCTTCGAGGGCGGTCGGCGAGTTGTCCGAATTCGGTGTCTTTCCACCGGCGGACCGTTGACAGATGGCAGTCGAGCCCCCAGGCAATAACGCGATCACAGATCCCTTCTGTATGAAGGGTGACGATTTCAGCGCGCCGTTGAATTCGAGCGACGTTCACCACCGACTCCCTTCTGTTAAACGCGGTGTTATGTACAGTTCCGGTCGTAATCTGCTGAAGTTTTTTTTACTGTTCTCAACAGGTGCGGCAATGACTGTTTGATTCGCGACAAGCCCAGTTCCGCCATGTGGAAACGGACGGTGCGTTCCGGAACGTGCAGTTGACAACGATGTTCCAGCTCACGGGACAATGCTTTCCCTGATGTTTGGCGTCGTGTAACTATGTCAAGCACAAACTGCTGAATAATCTCGTCTCTGGCATCCGGACTCACAACATAAGGCTCCTTCGGTCCCCTGCGCTTGGGAAGCAGTGCAGACATATCCCCGGCCTGCAAATTGTGGGCAAGATTACGCACCTGCTCCGAAGAAAGGTTCAACGCTTCAGCAACTTGCCGACTGCTGATCATGCCATTGTGGTACAAAGTCAACAGCACCGTCCGCATCTGCAGCCCATTATCTGCAGGGATCATCAATTCGATGCTGCCGCCAACTATTCGCACCCCGGTTTCCGTTCTGTCGACCGTGAATTCGACTGAACCCGGCGTTTCAGGGGGGAGAAAATCCGAGTGCGCTTTCCTCCGGTCTTCCAGCGCCGGAAGTCCGTCGCACTGGACCGCTCTGACAGTTGTGCGCACAGAACCGCCGGCAATACCGAGTGCCTCGCTTATTCTTGTCCGGTTGACGCCCAGAAGGTAGAGCGAAAAGCATAACAGGCGTCTGACCACGCCTTCTCCAAGTATAGCAACAGCTTGCTGTATTCTTTGTTCAGCCAGTTTGTCGTTGAATTGCACGTGTCGGCAATCAATCATTTGAGGACCTCCTGTGTTTTCAATCCACTTGTGCTGACGTATTACCGTCGAGAGCCGCCGCAGTAGTGCGGCGGCGTAATCTTAATATAACATAAAGTGGATTTCTTACAAGCGCTAAACCCAAACATGTGATTGCCAACACCGGGCGCTGAACTTCTGGGATACTACACTAGAAACCCAAGAAAAGTAAAGCAATTTGTGGAGAAAGAATTTAATTATTATTGCGGACTTTACTGGCGAATGTTGCAGGAAAAAAAGACTCAAGATAGCTACATGTATTTGAATTCATCGTTAAATGATCTTGAGCGGCAGGATGTCCTTATTATGTCGTCTACAAAGCAAGACGACGAACTTGAGATAGACAAGCGAC
>JAHENU010000018.1 GCA_018609855.1 Candidatus Nanohaloarchaea archaeon
GTTCCGTCACACACCCCAGTCTCCAAATATCGTTCAAATTCGCTCAAATCTCCGCTACTCATACAAACCACACGCATATCTTGCTGTCGCCCGTGCTCTACGGCATACGGATCGAGTGGCACATTCAACCCTGCTTCCCACTTATCACCAACAATTGCTGTCAATTCATCCCAACTCATCTCAGTCCGCTCGTTACCGATGCATCCAGTATATGCCCATGCCCGACGGCTTTACAATCGTGTCTGTTCCTCGTATCTGCGCTACATTTAACGCATCAGCATCAGTACTGTGGCCTGGCTTCCGGCCACTACCAAATGCCAATGGAGCGTCCAGTGCCTCGCTCCAGCCCTGCTGTGCTATACGATCATATGTCGCTTGATCAATGTGTGCCGCCGGCATATCTAACGCACACGTTCCTGCCCGGCATCTCCAGTACCAGCTGTCACCGGCCATTCCTGGATTTGGCTTCAGCGATTGTCACTGCGATACATATCTCTTTCAGTTACTCTCTTCACACTGCACTCTTGATCTGAAAGAAATGGTGCGGTGCAGTCGCACTGACGCAACCACCAAGAAAACGAACCGGTCTTAACGCCGTTATTGTTTGTGAATGGATGCATCCCTGTCAACCTTACAGAGACAAGCCCTACAGAATCACGTTACGCTGCTGCGACAACTTATCAATAGGCGCATTGCGTAGTTCGAAATCATACGCCAATCCCTTCTGTTCTTCGTTCATCAGCAGAGATTGTGAAATGCGCGGTTTGGCAGCTCGTATATACATTTGATGAATGCCCGACTCCTGCACCACACTATCGACGGCCAAGGCATCACCAAGGACCCGCAATGATATCTGCGGCACCGGCCGTCCCTGTGGCTGGTAGACCAGTTCAACCACCGCTGCATCTTCATAGAGACCACGATACACGCCCTGCTGCACTTCTTCAAACGCCACGCCCATCTCCTCTTTAAGCTGCTGATAGGCCTGACTTCCCGAATCTCCCACGGCATCCGTATCAATATCACGTGCATCAAATGGGAATCTGCCAAATTGATTCAAGTACTCATTGACGCCATGTTCTACTACCGCTATGCTTGCAAAATCCGGCAAGTCTCCTTCTGGTGTCAGAGGTAAATCGCGTGAGAACACAGACTGTTCCCAGTTGCGTCCTCCATATCTCTGCCTTCCTCCTTCAATGACTGGCTCTGTCCCGAACGGGCCGGTTACCCATGAAGTCCGCCAGACATACAGATCGTCTCCTCCTATATCACCATGTTTCGCTTGCTCGGCCTCCAGCTCCCGAATAAAGAAGTACGGCTCCATATCACGATCAGTGTGCGATGCCATGGCATCCACCTATCCTCAACATTTATTAGACTACCTGGTACTGCCTCAGCGTGTTTCACATCAACATTTAACCCTTCAATCCGACTGAGAGATGTGTGTAATGCGTAATAAAGCACAGACCTATTGATGCATGGCCAGGGAGAAGGTAAAACAAAATCTTAGTTGGTCAGTAGTGTTTATATCTCACCATGAAATGGTTCCTTTTGATCTGGCAGAATACGCTCCATATCATCTTTCATCTCCGAAAAAGATTTCAGGTCTTCCAACTGAGCTTTATAATCTCCGCCCTTTCCGCTAAGTTTGAATTGCGCTGCATTGCCAAAGCCGGTTAATTCTTCTATCGTCTGAATTACGGACCAGTGATCAAGTACATGCTTAATCCGATTTTCTTTTATATTAAACGCACGAGCCACTTCCTTTCTCGTCCAACCGTCTATCATTAATCGGTAAGCCATCTCTACCTGACCTTCCAATGTCATTTTAGGATAGTAGGTGATTGGTTTTTCGTAGTTCGTCCGATCAGATTTATTACCTGATAAGACATCTGAGGAGTCTGTTATTTCTTTCTGAGCTTTTTGTGCAGGCGACAGCGTTTCTTCGGGGCTTGTTTGTTCTATATCATCTTCATCGACAACTTGTCGCATCTTTTCATAGAGGGCTTCTATCTCACCTTCTTCATAGTTGATAATTCCTTTCTCAATTCCATTAGAAATATGGCTAATTCGTTCGTCGAAAATATGATCGGCATCTATTCCGAACTCAGTCTCTAAATATTCATTCATTAGGTTTTTCATGTCAGGAGCTGCTTCAGCGTATCCAATAACAAAATATTGCAATTGTCTGGCTTCTTCGTCGGCAATCGAACTTCCTTTCACAATACCTTCCACAACACCTTTCACTTCATCTTCCAAGTAATCGCGTTCTGCCTCCTTTTCCTCCTGTGAAATAATTTCTTGTCTTTCCAGAGAGAGCGTGCTCGAGTAAACATTGAGAAGGGCGTTTATAAACCTTCCAGCATTGTCTGAATCGATGTTATCCATAAGTAGCGTCAGAGATACGAATTTTATAATTGTGATGGAATTGGTGTGAAATAGCTAATTTTCTGATCTATGAAGTCTTTTGCGACAATGCCCGCGGATATCGCCTCCAGAGCTGACCGTATAGCTTAAATCCCAGCCTTCAGCCGATAGAATTACTCTACAACTCCCGAGAGAGACACGGGAGTGAACTTTTGGTTCAATATCCCGCCTCCCGGATTCGAACCGGGAACCTGTCGGTCTCAACTGAAAGACCGGTGCTCTGTGAGCGGCAATGTCTACAGCCGACCGCTCTGCCAGATTGAGCTAAGGCGGGTCATTGCCTGTATTAACGGGACAGATATAAAGGTTTCTCCAGGCACTAGAATACAAGCACATAAACAACTACTATTTCCCGACAGCACATCACCGGAGACAATGCGGGGGTCGGATAGTGGTCAATTCCGCACGGTTGAGGCTGTCACCGCTCAATAGGTCGGTAGCAGCAGAGGCCGTGTCCCGTAGAGGGTGCGAGGGTTCAAATCCCTCCCCCCGCAAGCTTTTTTTAAAATCTTGATCAAAGAGTGCCCAAAGGACGGTCGCGAATGAACCTTTCAGAAGGTTCGTTGCATATCCCCCATGCTTTTCTCTCTACCCAAAACCTTGACCAAAACAATTTTCCAAAAAAACTGTTCGAGACAATTAGCGCACACTGGACTTTATCCAAGCTGCATTCCTAAGGTTGCGGCCGCTCACCTAACGTGATCGACACCTGCTGACGCTGCCCTTCCCGCCACACGGTTAATGTAATACTATCGCCAGCCTGCGTGTTGGTGGCTAAGTAATTGCTCAACTGCTGTGACGAGGCAATGTCTCGCCCATCTATGGCCAGAATCACATCACCACCGACCGGAATGCGCCCTGAACTAAATCTGCCAACCTCACTGTCCTCCAGAACACCGTCACTTGGGCCGTCTTCAATAGTGGAGACGACCATCACGCCTTTCACAAATGGCAAATCATTCATTTCTGCCACCCGCGGTGTCACATCCCGCAAACTCACACCCAAATAGGCATGTTCATACTCGCCATCAGTCAATAATTCTGGAATAACCTGCCGCATAATAGTGGTGGAAATGGCAAATCCAATGTTATCGCCACGCTTAGCCCGGTTCACGCCAACCACTTCACCTGCTGCATTGACCAATGGCCCACCACTATTGCCAGGATTAATGGGAGCATCTGTCTGCACAGTGTCTGGGATGATGAAATTATTCGCCGTCTGCATACTCCGATTCACGCCACTCACAATCCCATGCGTCACTGTCTCCTGCAAACCGAACGGATTGCCCAACGCCACAACGATAGAACCGGGCAGTGGTTCTTGTCGTGCAATCTCCAAGGGTTCCGTGTAAGCAGGAATGTCGGAGATACGCAAGACGGCCAAATCACTATAGACATCACTACCAACAACCTCAGCTTCTTTCCATTCTCCGTCTTTAAAATTCACATACACCGACTCAGCATCCCCAATAACATGCTGATTAGTGACAATATGTCCATTTTCATCATATACAAATCCAGATCCTTGCCCACCGTCACTGCTGCCATCTGTAACCCGGATAGACACAACAGAATCACTGTAATTGGCATACAACTGACTATATAGCTGTTCCTGCGAGGTCACTACTGTCTTCGCCCGATTGTCTGACACCGGCGGTTCCTGCGATAGGGAAGGCGGCACATTGCTCAATATTCCTGTAGCGATCACCGCCACAATTGCCACCGCGATATAGCCCTGCCGCATAGTATCACCATCTCGGCTGTTACCTCATTTCTTAAAAAAGTACCTCGGCATCGCCAGCTCGCCCTCCTTGCTCAGGTCTCTTCGTCGGTGAAATGCGCCCATAATACGGCGAAGGCCTCTGTGCCAAACGTGTCGTGCGTGCGCCAATCCTCAGGCTCAAACCACGTATCTGCCAGCACTTTCAGCTCTGTATTGTCAGCCGTCACTGTATACGTATGCAATACGAATGGCGGGATATACAGATAGCCATGGGCCGGCGATAGGTCTGTAATATACCACTCCTTGCCATATACATCGGCTAACCGGAGATCGACAGCGCCATCCCACACACAAAACAGCTCGTTCCGCAACCGATGAAATTCATTCCCACCAACCCCATCAGCCGGCAATTCGGAGAGAAAATATTCACGCCACATGAGATCAGCATACAAGTCTTTCCCGACCAGAGCAACTTCTTCTTCGCGCTGCTGCCGAAACAGATGCGATACAGGCACTTGTAGTGTTTGCTGTAACTGGCCACCGGATTTGGTCGGAAACGGCCCTTTTCCTGGATAATACCGCACATCCTCTA
>JAHENU010000019.1 GCA_018609855.1 Candidatus Nanohaloarchaea archaeon
CTGCCTCACTAGCAGAAATGCCTCCCGTATTTTTGGTGTCCTGTGTATTGTCTTGATTGTCTTGTGTTCCTCCTGTTCCTGTTGGTAGTAATAGGGCGACAGCGAGACCAAGTATTAAACCCACAATAAATAATGCGTAGGGATTAAGGTTCATGGTAACTTCTTTTGGTTGTTGTGGCTGTGACTCTTTTTGTTTCTGCTCGGCCTGTTCCTTCTTTTGCTGTTGATCCTGCTTTTGTTGTTTGTCTGATTGCTGTTCCTCAGTTTTCTTATCTTCTGTTGCATCAGATTCTTTTGCGTTCTGTGCTTCTTTTTCTTCGTCAGACTCATTTTTCTTAGCCATTCGAATCTTTCAGGTTACTAGTGTTGTGGTCTTAAATAAGTTTTGTTAGCTTTCCCATCCAGGCTGCTCACTATCTTGCCAATGCCACAGATAGAGTGAGGCATATGTGCGATATGGTTTCCAGTTGGCAGCAATCTCATTTCGTGTTGGTAAAGGGAGTGGATATTGTCGGTCATATACGGCGCATATGGCAGTATGGAGGCCATGGTCGCGTGGTGCAAACACATCCTCTCTAGCCAAATAAAACATAAGAAACATGTTAGCTGTCCAAGGACCAATCCCTCTAATTTGTGTGAGGATGTACCTTACCTCTCTATCGGACATGTTCTGTAGTTGGGCGCTATCTAATTTTCCTTCCTGTGTAGCAATGGCCAATCCTTTTAAATATCCTATTTTCTGTCTCGAGAGACCACACTCTCGTAATTGCTGGCTATCTTTAACAAGTATTTGGTCTGCCGTTACTGAATTACTACATGCATGTTGCAGTCGGTCGAACGTAGCACGTGCTGCGGGTCCGGCCAATTGTTGAAATACTATCGATTTAACCAAAACAAAGAATGGATCTGTATGCTCTTGTTCAAGCTGTATAGGACCAATTTGTTCTGCTATGGCACCTAACGGTGGATCGTGTTCTAAAAAATGTTGTATGACACTTTTCATGATATCATGCTTTCCCATCTCTCCAATACGTATCGGGGAGGTATTCCATGATAGTGAGCATTTTTTGTATATTTATCAAAGCACGTAAGTCGCTCAAAATAGTCCTATCCTGTTCGGTTTTTTGCAAGGATCGATCTTGCCAAGTAATTTGGTTCCAGAGAATGAGGAAGAGTGCCTCCGGGGTGATGACCTGCAGCTGTCTGTTGTCGTACGTAATTGTTTGCTGTGTGGCTAACCATACATGACGAGACAAATAGGTGCAGCGAACGGTCAAGGTGATTCCTCCTGTTTTGACGGTGCGTCTCGCATACGCGTCACCTATAAATTGTTCATCTTCTGTCTGCCAGCCTGCTTCCTTGAAATCCTTTGTCAATTCCTCTACCGCTTCCACTGTCTGCACATATGCGTCTATAGCATTGTTATGTGCTGTTCCCGTGTAGATATGGGCGGCAAAGAAAGGGCCCAGTGCATAGGCATCCTGGGTTTCCAGGTAGTCTAATGCATATTCAAAGGAGGAAGTGGCTGGCATAGGTTGTCTTTCTCGCCAGTGCTTAAGTATATTGTGGTGTGTTGGCGAGACTTAGATATATAGTGTCCTATGGCGTAGCAGCTGGTAGAAGGCATTAGCATCGTTGTCCGGTATGTTATCGGAACGACATTGTGTGTTACCGGTGTTGTGAACAGTTGGGTCCAGGCGGATTCGAACCGCCGATCTTCGCCACGTGAAGGCGACGTCATAACCGCTAGACTATGGACCCGCTGGCCGCTGATATTGCTGTAAAGGTTAATAAAATTTCTCTTTAGATAGGTGTTTATGCGCTTGGGCGTTTTGTTCTCTGGTGGAAAAGATTCTGTGTATGCAGCTTGTCGAGCACATGAGGCTGGCCATACACTTACTTGTGCCATTACCGTGCAGCCGACAGCTACCGACAGCCAGCTTTTCCATACACCAAACCTTCATGCCGTGGAGCAGCAAGTGAACGCCATGGAGGTTCCATGGATACCTTACACGCCTGGTGAGGAGGAGACAGAATATGAGGCGTTGGAAGCTGCCATACAACGCGCATTAGAAACAGAGTCAATAGATGGCATCGTGACTGGCGCTGTCGCATCGGTATATCAGGCCACGCGCGTACAACGTATCTGTTATTCCCACAGTCTTTGGTGCATCAATCCACTCTGGCAGACAGCTGTTCATTCTTATATGGCACAGTTAGTACGTGAGTGTCAGGTTATCATCACTGCGGTGGCGGCTGAAGGATTAGATAGTTCGTGGCTCGGCTGTGAATTAACAGAGGACAGATTAGCAATTCTGCATTCCTTAGGAAAGAAATATGGCGTGCATTTGTCAGGAGAGGGTGGAGAATATGAGACGTTTGTGACAAACGCACCATTATTTTCACGGCCATTACACATACACAAAGCCACTGCATCTTATGATGGGATGGCAGGGCGATACACTATTCATGAAATTGCGGAGGAAGTGTCATGATCGGCATCGTTAATACAAGTGTGTTGCCAGAACTAGGATATTATGAATTTGTGCGGCCACTTGAGCGGTGGGTCCAGCAAAAAGGGTATGCAGTGAAAACAGCGCACTATCAAACACCTCAGTATATTGAAGAAATGGAGCAGTGTAATGCGATTATACTGTCAGGCACGTATATACAAGACAATGCTTTTTTGGCACACAGTGATTGTTTTCAATGGTTGCAACATACCGCTATTCCGGTGTTAGGCATTTGTGCTGGGGCAGAGCTGATAGCACACATGCATGGGTGTGCTTTACAGTCTTCTCATGAAATAGGTATGCAATCGGTGATCGTGGAAGATGCTGAGTGGTTGTTTTCAGACATGTCTGTGTTTGACGCCTATTTTCTCCACGGACTGTCCGTTGTTGATGCTCCCGCACTTCACAGATTGGCTAATACTGCCAAAGGTCCTGCCGCCTTTCACATCCCTGGGGCACAGCAGTACGGCGTTGTGTTTCATCCTGAGGTGCGAAATACCTGGATCATTACTACTTTCTTAACGCAGACTGTGGGGATGACATAATCTGTTCATACTGCGTGACAGTATCCAGAAAAAATGGCTCTGCAAAGTAATGGGGTGGTGTTCGGGTAAACAGTTTGCGGTAGAAATAAAGAGATCCTCCTACTAAATAGCTAAGCTGAATTGTGTACGCTAAAAGTTCCATTATGTGTGTATTAACGGTAAATGAGGCTGTAGCAGTCACCCACCCTAATGCTGGTTCTGCATTCGATTGCTGCCATCCCAATAACACTACTTCTTGTATCTCTGAACCTAACGCTATGAAATGGAGATAGTGAATTAATTCATGTATAATGATGCTCGAAGTGAGGAGAAAAAATCCCACCAGGAATACAAGGAGATAGTGGGAAGTGTTGGGACGGATCATTGTTATCACTTAAAAGAAACAAAATCATATTTAAAAAAGTGGGTGATTTTGTTACTTTATCATACTAACTAACTGACCATTGGCTTTTTGTAGATGGTAAACGGCAATTTATTATGCAACAACGTATCACCCCTTCTATCCTTGCCCGTAATCAGGAAGAACTGGATCGGCGAGTTGAGAAAGTGCGGCCCGATAGCTCTATAGTTCATTTAGATGTGGCTGACGGTGTATTTGTGGACAACATGTCGCTCACATTTGACCTAAAGGCACCCTCTCAATTGAATGCTGAAGCCCATCTTATGGTGCAAAAGCCTGCAGAGTGGGAGCATATAATACAACAAGTGCAGACAGTAGTATTTCATACGGAATCTTCTGTCACGCACGAATCGTTTATAGAAGATATGGTGCAGCGTAATAAGCAAGTAGGTGTAGCCGTCAATCCAGAAACGAGCGTTAGTCATATATTACCTTACTTAGGGCGTATCCATTTACTGCTTATATTGACTGTACATCCAGGTCAATATGGCGCGTCATTTGTGCCAGAGACTTTGAAGAAAGTACAGGCTGCACGTCAGCTAGATGCTGACGTTACTATTGCTGTAGATGGGCATATGACACCTGAAACAATTAAAAAAGCGGCACGGCACGGAGCACAGCGGTTTATTGTTGGTTCATATTTACAAAACAGCGCTGATCCAACGCGAGCTATGGAGACTCTTCGTGGGGCGCTGCCACGCAGGTGATACGATGCAAAGGAAGACCGAGGAACGGCCTTGGGGCAGTTTTCAGCAATTCACCTATAATGAACAGGGCACGGTAAAGATTCTTGAGGTGCAGCCGCACCAGAGCCTCAGCTTGCAATATCATCACTATCGTGAAGAGTTCTGGAAGGTCCTGAAAGGCCAGGGCAAGATAACTATTGGAGAAACAGTTCACACTGGTGAGGAAGGAGATGAGTTTTTCATCGAACGTGGACAGCAACATCGCATATCGACAGAGGACCAGCCCTTGCAGGTGCTGGAGATCTCGTTTGGTGAGTTTGATGAAAATGATGAGGTGCGGCTGGAAGATAGCTATAGAAGGATATCGTGACTGTGGTGATGTGTTCTGCCTTACGTTATATTTTTAAAATTCCTTGTGGGACAGCATCTATGCCATCCTGTTATCATGTTGGAGGGGCAAAGATTGTGCTGAGCATTATTTTGATTTTAGCAGCAGGTGTCGCCCTTTATTTAGTTATCGGTAATGTAACTGAATCAAATACTATGCTTCAATCAGACTCGCCTGCAGATAGCAGTGATCAAAATCAAGACACCTCTGACACAGATGTCACAACTTCCCAGAACACTTCCAAATGGTCTGTTGGGAATGAAAGAGGATGTGGCAAAACCCCGCAAGCTGTAGCGAAAACTATCATGCAGGCCACGAAAAACTGTAACTATTCTCTATACTCACAGTGCATTATAGGCGTCATGCAAGATCGTGAAAGATTTATGGAAAACTGTGGCTATAGTGGAGATATCCCTATGCATGTGTGTTCGGTAACGAAAGAAAAGAAAGGCCTTATTAATAAAACTCTCGGGGAGGTTATTGGAAGAGGGTCAGGACTTCGTCCAGGACGGTCAGATTGGACAATTCAAGAAAATGTTGAAGTAGTTTTATCTGAAAGTGAAAAAGCATGTACCAATCCTTCTCTTGACGACGCATTCAACTATATTAATGCTCTTAAAGTGGAAGGGAGTTGGTATGGTTAGGGCTCCGGAACTATTTGTCATGCTGAGATGCTCAATATCCAGATCCTTTGCAAAAGACCGATGGTGATCGGATCCGGCAATGCTAAAGCCAGTGGAGGTTAAGGAGAGACAGCTGGAGCTACA
>JAHENU010000020.1 GCA_018609855.1 Candidatus Nanohaloarchaea archaeon
AAAGTATTGGCTGTAGTAGTGATAGCAATTGTACTGTGCAGATTGTAGCTGTAGATGAAGCGGGGAATGTGAATGATACAGAAAGTACAGAGATTGCGGTGGATGATACGGCGCCGTCTCTGACGATTGCGTATCCTGGCGATAATGCGAATATTAGCAGTTCTGTGGTGAATATCACCGGCAGTGCTAGTGATACGCATGCAGATACGGTGGTGGTGAATGATTCGGACTTTGGTGAAAATGTGGGCGGGTATGGGAATTGGAACTTTACCAATAGCAGTTTGGTGGATGGGAGCTATAGTATTACAATCACGGCGAATGATTCGGCGGGGAATAGTAACAGCGGTTCTGTTGGGTTTATGGTGGACACGACGGCGCCTTCCATCAGCTATCACCCTGACACTACTGATGATAATGCCAACTTGAGCCAAACATGGCTATTCATCAACGTCAGTTTGTCTGATGCTGCGCCAAGCTCTTCGTTGCGCAACGTCACGTACCGGCTGTTTGACAGCGCCGGGTTGGTGAACAATACAACACGGCAGAATCCGACGGATCCCAATGCCATCAACTTTACTGGCCTGTCAGACAGCACCTACGACTTCAATGTGACGGTGTTTGATTATGCGGCGAATCGGAATGTGACTGCCACGCGAGAAGTGACGTTGGATACAAACACCCCACAATTCTTTAACAACGTCACCGACCCAGCTGATCCGACGACCTATGCTGAAGACAAGGCATATCAGTTTAATATCACCTGGAATAGCAGCCCCTCCTCTGTAGATACTGTTATCTTGACATTCAATGGCCAGAATTACTCGACGGCGGCAGGCGAGGTGCAGCAGAACGGAGAAGAGTATTACATCACCTTACACAATCTGTCGGCCAATACATCAGGCTATCACTACTCTTGGTTTGCTAACAACACCGCTGGCAATAGCAAAACCACGCCGCAATCGGACTATGTGGTGGAAAAGGCCACACCGCAGGTCTTTTTAGAATTGAATGGCAGTCAACAAGATCGTTCATACCTGGAAAATGAGACGGCCAATCTGACGGCCTATGAGCAAAAAGCGGTCAATGCCTTGGAGGTCAAGCTCTGGACCAATCTCTCCACTGAAGCAGGGTTGGCCTTCTGGGACAACGCCAGTAATCTGGTAGAGAATATTACGGCTATGCGACAGTATAATAACAAACAATTTGCGATAAAAGCCAATGTGTCAGGTAACGCCAATTTCTCGGCCAATCATTCGGGCATCACTCGCACTGTGACTATCAACAATGTCGCACCGCAGCTTGCCAATCAACAGAGCGCCAGCGCCGGTGATGGTGGCTGGGGTGAGGCCTGGAACTTTACCATAGATCTGAACTACTCATCGAAAGATACGATGAATGTCAGTGTCTGGTATAACCGCAGCGGGAGCTGGGAGCGGATTAATACGACCAACATTTCGTGTGATGACTGTGACTCTGTACAGGTGAATCTGTCGCATGATCCGGGCTGGCAGAAAGCAGATATCGGCACACAGTGGTTCAAATTCAACGTCAGCGATTACGAAGGCGGGACTGCTGCACTGGCCCCGACCAGCGTGACGGTCAATAAAGACAATGTTAGCTTTACTATTATAGACGGAGCGAACCGAATCGTCAATAGGAGTGGCGAGCAAACGGGCGAATTCCAGGTGAAAGTAACTGATACTGATAGAAACACAGACCTTATTGCCGACCAAAACGTGACGTTCCGCTTCACTGATGATGGCAGTACTCCGTACAATACAGTTGTGAAAAATACAACCAACAGTTCCGGCCATGCGCTTTACTTCCTCAACCCATCGAGTAGTTATTCAGTGGCTGGCCAGTTATGGGATGCCAGTGTCCACAACAATCCCTACTATTATGACACGAATCTGTCACAGCAGGATTACATCGTGAAAGGCCAACAGTTCATCTCGGTGACCGGTCCTTCGCAAGGATCATATTTCTACGAAGGGCAGACTGTCACAGTAAACGCTACCAATGCGGATGATGTTGGCAATACAATGCCATCGTCTACCAAAGACGTGATGAATTTCACCGTCATCTCTGAAGCCGGTGACACCATATTCTGTCAGTCTGTTAGTAGCAGAACTGATGGTGAATTTTCCTGTGACTTAGATACGAGCGGCAATAGTTTGGAATGGTATGATGTGAAGGTGAATAGCTCCCAAACAGCCGATCGGTGGGGGGACAGCAATACATCCACCAACCGGTACTATTTGGAGAATGAGACGACACAAGGAGCGTTGTCGGTGAATCAGTCCTTCACCTTTTCCGATATTGATCAGGATAGCGGGGCGAGTTTCAATATCAGTGCTGAAGTGAATAACACAGGAGACGGGCGGATGTATCAGGCGAATATTTCGAATGTGCATGTGCCAGACGGATGGTCTGTCACTGCTAACGAGAGCTGTGGGACGATTAATACCACTGATTTGGCGCCATCGACCTGTTCTGCTGTATTTACTGTGACGATTCCGGCTGGGGAAGAGCCGGGGACATATTCGGTGAATACGAGCGTGGTGTGGGAGCAGCCGAATGGTTCGAAAGCTGATGGGGACGTTATGAATGCAACAGAGGTGACGGTGGCAAGTAATCCAATCGTGAATGTGACTGGGTATGAGAATGTGAGTGTCGAACAGGCGACGAGCGATTCTATGACACTGCGGGTCAATGCCACAGGAAATGATAATTTGACCGATGTGCAATTTACCTGTGAATCTGGCACGTTGTGTAGTGACGGTGACTTTACCATCAGCTTCAGTCCTTCCGTTGTGAATGTAACCGCAGGAAAGAGCAATACGACCTCTGTTAGTGTCGATGTAGCACGAGGTAAGGCGCCTGGCAACTATACTGGCAGTATTCGGGCGAACGCAACCAACACGTCGTGTCAGAGTTCTGGCGATTGCTATGAAGATAACACATGGGAGGTGGAAGTCCCCACAAATCGGTCGTGGACACGAGAGCCCGCCAATAGTATCGCAACGGTCACTACTGGAGAGAACGGCTTCGTTGTCAATATCACGCTGAACAATACTGGCAACGTGCAGGAGCGATGGAATATCACGGCGTTAGAAAATGGCAGTCATATGGTGCAACTGAGCAATGCCAGTCCTGTTGTGAGCAAACAAACGGCAGAGAATGTCACCGTGAACTGGTCGGTCCCCCTACACCAGGAACCGGGCACCTATATCGCCAATGTCTCGATTACGAATACTTCGCAGTATTATGCGCCGACTGAACAGAACACCACCATCACGCTCACGGTCACTGACAATGATATACCCATTGCTAGTCAAGTCACACAAAACAGATCAATGGTGCCGGCAGGTGACCCAGTGCAAGCGGCGGTGTTCTGGACAGACAATATCGACCTCAATACAGCAATACTGAGTGTTAATAAAACGACAGGATTTAGCAATACATCAACAAATGGAAGCATTGCTGGCAATGAAAGCTGGGTGAATTTCTCCATCGATACGGCAGGCCTCTCTGCTGGTGAAGTGGTGGCCTGGAAGATGTATCTCAACGATACCGGCGGGAACCTGAATGTAACACAGGCGCTGAACTTTACTATTGACGATATTCCGCCAGCGTTTAGCAACACCGGTGTGAGCCCTGGTACTGTTGGCGTCACTCGAGAAAATGCCACGGTAAGTGCTGACATTACGGATAATAATGATTCAGCGACTGATTTAACAGCCCGGGCCACCATTGATTTGCCAAATGGTACCTCTCTTAACATCTCACTCTCACATCAGTCAGGCGATAGTTTCTCCGGGAAATATATACCACAGATCACTGGCCAGCATAATGTGACTATCTCGGCGAATGATACAACAGGGAACACAAATACTTCACAACAAGTGTCATTTGACGCTGTCGGCGCCAGCACAATCATTACCGACAGCAATATCTCTGACGTTAGCGTAGATGGGGTGACACAATCACAATCCAATACGACCAGCATTAACGTCTCCATGAACAATACTGGCAATTCGTCCGTGTTTGCGGCAAATGCGACGTGGTCACTGCCAAATGGCACGAATGGTGAGGGACGGAACGCTTCGTGGAACTGGACGGCCGCTCCAGCACAAGTACAATATGGTACGATTGACAACGGCACAATTGAATACAATGTGTCTTCAGTGACAGTTGATCAATGTACGGCTCCTGGCAGCTATTTAGCCAATGTGACAGGACAGTGGGAAAATCCTGATGGCACTACTGATAATGATACCAAACAAATTAACATTACGGTGGCCAGCACGCCGATATTGAATACAACGCATGGTTACGACACTGTTGCGGTGAAACAGGGAGCAAACACATCACTAGCGAATTTCACTGTCAATGCAACCGGCAATGCGAAGTTACGCAGTACCGACATATCGTGTAATAGTGGTACTGGGTGTGACAGTGTTACCGGCTTCAGGTGGTTCTTTTCCCCTGATGATTACACACAGAATGCCTGTACCCCACAAGAGATACAGCCCATTTCCCAAATTGATGCTGATGTAGGAGAAGGTGAGTATACAACACGGATTCTGGCCAATGCGACTGGATCTTCCTGTTCACCAAGCGATGCCTGCTGGAAAGAATTTTCGTTTACCATTAATGTCACCAATGATCCAGCAGTGGCCGAGAATGCGACGGCTGTCAGTCAGGAAGGTAGCAATACCGGTGGCTGGTCGGAGCAATGGAACTTTACCATAGACATTGATGATAATAACAGCGAGGTGGATGGTGAGTATGACAAAGTGAATGCGACATTGTGGCTTAATCGCAGTAGCGGCTGGCAATCAGAAGTGGAAAAGACCATCACTGCCTCCGAAATGCCAGGAAACGTAACGTGGACTATTGAAGACTTCACGAGCAGTGATATCGGAGAGCGAG
>JAHENU010000021.1 GCA_018609855.1 Candidatus Nanohaloarchaea archaeon
TATCACTGTTGCTGTTTCCTGCATCATAATTACCGGCATATTGGTGTTTTTGGCATGACCGCCACAATCGTTATTTAAATATTCGCTAACACGATTACTTTGGTGATTACTGTGACTGAGATATCTCTTGACGTGCCGGATAAAGCAAAAGAAGAGTTTGACTCAGAGGGAATTGATTTGAGAACATTTGTAAAAGAGGCAATAGAGTCAAAGGTGTTTGAGCTGGAACTCAAAAAATCTTCTAAAATGCGCAGGTTGTTTGTTGAATCCATTTCTTCCAAATCCAAACTGACTGAGGAAGAGGCAGACAAATTCGCCGTGGAACTTGGCAGAAAGATGAAGAAAGGCAGATCTGATGAGCTTCAGGGATCAGAAGGTGTCTGAATGGCACCAGAGGACAACGTAGCTCCATTACAACCATTACCAATAGTAGTTGATGCCAATATAATCATTTCATTGCTTATCGCAAAAGGTTCCAAGCACACACTTTTCTTTTCCAGCCATATCTCTCCTGTTTCTCCTGATTGGGCGTTGTTTGAGATTGGCAAGCACTGGGACATATTAAGTGAAAAGTCAGGACTCTCTGAAGAGGAACTGAAATCGGAGTTTGAAGCGGTCAGATTACAGTTGAAAACCGCCCGCATTGATGAACTGGAGTCATGGCTTAACGAAGCGCGGAAAATCAGCCCGGATACTGAAGACGCTGAGTATTTTGCGCTGGCATTGAAATACGACTGTCCTCTTTGGTCGCATGATTCTGACCTTGCAGTGCAATCAAAGGTTGAGGTGCTTTCCACCAAAGAATTGTTGATAAAGCTGGGGTTGGCGCAGGACTCCGACGATACGGACGCTGAGGAAGTATAACTACTGTGTTGGTCCGAACGTTCAAGGTGTGTAGTGGCCAACGGGGAAGAACGATTCTTGTTTCAGTTACAACATACGTTGTCGAACCCCTACCTTCCTTCACCACAGTCAAACTCCTGTCTCAGCTGCAGGCCATGCCACAGAACCAGTATTCTGGCTCTCACTGCCAAAGCAGCCCGGCTTCTGACCCACAGTATCAGTATCTTCCTCTCCTCACCTACCGGCACAGTGACAAAACGGGGCACAACTGCCACAAGTATTATTTAAATATGCGCCAACCTAATATTATCAGTGGTTATGATGGCCGAATTATCCTTGCCCGATGATCTGAAGGACAGGATGGAAACATTTCCTGAGGTAAACTGGTCCTCTGTGGCAAGAGAAGCAATAGAGGATAAATTGGAAAAGTTGCAGTTCCTCAAAGAATTTTCCTCTGGGTCTGAGATGACAGAAGAAGATGCATTGGCGCTTGGCAAAAAGCTGAACGAACGGTTGGCCAGGAGGTATGAGTGAATGCTGCCACAGCTAACATTAGTGGTGGATTCTAACATACTATTCTCATCAGTAATTAAAGAAGGCAAAAACGCAGAACTTATCATGTCCGACAGACTGTTTCTTATAGCGCCTGAATGGCTTTTCAGGGAATTTAAAAACAACAAATCTGACTTGTTAAAGAAAACAAACAAGTCAGAGGAGGAATTCTGGCGATTCTTTGCTATACTTGAGGATCGCATTAAGACCGTTCCCCGCGAAGAGTTTGAGCACTGGCTGAAAGAGGCCAAAGAAAAATCAACGCCCAATGATTTTCCGTTCGCAGCGCTTGCAAAGGCGTTTAATTGCCCTGTCTGGTCCAATGACAGGGATTTTAAGAAGATGATGGAATCATCCGGGTGTATTGCTGTGTTGAACACGGGCGAGGTGCTTGAGAATCTAGGACTGGCATAGTTGAAGGGGTGTGCCGATCCGGATCTCACAAAAGGTGATTTCGAACGTTCAAGGTGTGTAGTGGCCAACGGGGAAGAACGATTCTTGTTTCCGTTACTACACACGTTGTCGAACCCCTACCTCCCTTCACCACAGTCAGCTTTTGTCTCAGCTGCAGGCCATGCCACAGAACCAGTATTCTGGCTCTCCCTGCCAAAGCAGCCCCGGCATCTGACTTACAGTATCAGCATCTTTCTCTCCTTACCTATCGGCACAGTGACAAAACGGGACAACTGCCACAATCGTTATTTAAAGATTCTTCAATTGAATTACAGTAGGTGATAGTATGGAGGACTTAGTCGTTAAGGTTGACAACAAGGTAAGAAAAGAACTGGAATCAGAAGGGATTGATCCTGCAGAGTTCGCCAGAAAGGCACTGGAATATAAGGCGTTCGAAAGCGAGTTCAAGAAGTCCAAGGAACTCACCTTATCAGTCTTGGAATCAATTCGTTCCAAATCTTCTCTCACAGAGGAAGAAGCCATAGAATGGGGTAGAAAGCTGAAGAAAGGCAGATTTGAAAAGCTTAAGTCACAAGGGCTGGTGTAGATGCCGGTAAAAGAATCAGATGAGAAGGATCTCTCATTAGTAGTAGACACAAATATATTGTTCTCCGCAGTAGTGTCACGAGGAAAAACATTCGAAGCACTCCGTGCAGGAGCTAGTTCTGAGACTGTTTCTTTTGTGTCTCCTGAATTTGCTATAGAAGAGCTTGAATTCCATAAGAACGAACTTTTGAAGAGATTCAGGAAAGACAATCTGTCTGAAAGAGATCTAAACGCCTTCATAGAATCATTCAAAGTTCTTATTGAATTCGTCCCCATGAAGAAATACGTCCCATGTATGGAAGAGGCCATGCATCTAATTCCGGATTCTGATGACATTGATTTTGCTGCGCTTTCATTGTCAAAAGGCAAAATACCGATCTGGTCGCAGGATGAGCATTTTTCCATGCAGCCAGAGATTAAAGTATTCAAAACGTCTGAATTGATTGAGGAAATGGAAAGACGAGGGATGTTTTCATAATTTTCTGATTGCCTGCCCCCTATCATTTGAACTCGCACTGCCTTCCGTGTTTCCACTTTCTTCACAGCCATCATTCGCTATTAATCCATCCGAATACTTGGACCTTCCAATCCCTTCGTTCCCTTTTACACCGTCTGTCCCTAATACAGATCCAGTATTATGGCTCTCCCTGTCCAAAGCAGCCTAAATTGCAAACGCACAACGTCATTTTCTTCATTACTTTCTTTCTCGCCATTAATTGACGGCAGACCGGCATTTCGGGCACAACTGCCACAATCATTATTTAAATATTCCTCCATTAATGCATAGCCGGGTAATGGTATGGAATCTACTATTATTGAACGGCTGGAAAGAATGGATAAAGAGCTGCATTCCTTGCTGAGAGAAGTGCGGCCGCGGCCAAAACCACTCTCGCTTGACGAATTGACTGCACTCATGCAGGAGGACAGAATTTCTGATAAGGATTCAACCGAACTCATCAAGGAGTGGCGGGAGAGGTCGTATGACGGATGACAAAACCGAATCTAACGTCGTTCTGGACACTACTGTGCTGGTGAAGGGTATTGTCCCGCCCAGAAGAAGAAAGCAGGACAGTGTCTACAAAGAACGTATGCGGTTTAACACCGCCAGAAATGAAGACATCGCTGCTCAGCTGCTTGCTGATATGACTATCTAATTCTGGCCTCACTTGCCTTTAGTGATGCTGTCACATGGCTGATCGGCCACTTTTCTTTCTTTTCAAAGGTTCCAGTATTGTATTCTTCATATTTTCCAGGAACGCATCCGAATATTCGGAGATAGCAATATGAAACAGTACATCACCTCTTCTTACATGAGCAACACAGTATCTGATGTAGAAAGGCAGGCAATACAGACTGTCTGCGGGAAAGAGCCAGCGGTTGCTGTAGCTTACCTGTTTGGCTCGCGGGCAAAAGGCACTACACACTCGCACAGTGACTATGATATTGGCGTAGTGCTGACGGAAGAAGGCGAAGACGCAGCAGCAGATGTGCGATTGCGACTTATCACTGCTTTCTCACAGGCACTACGGACCGACCATGTCGATATAGTGGTGCTGAATACAGCTGCTAACGTGTTGCAATTCGAAGCAATCAGACACGGCAGTATTGTATATGAACAATCACGCACAACGCGCGTCTTTTTTGAACACCGGGTGATGCGCACTTATCTCGATATGCGGTTGTATCGCGAGCGATACTATGCGTACAAACTCGACCACATTATTGAAGAGGGATTGCCATGAAAGCAGTTATTGTAGAAAAGCTACAACAGCTGGAAGACTACGTCGCATTCATTGACAACTACAAGGTCGGTGTAACCGAATTGAGCGAGGACGATGTTGTGCGGTCGGCACTCGAACGCAATGTGCAGCTGGCTTTAGAGACCGTCCTGGACATATGCCAAATGATTATTGCTGAAGAGAATATGCAACGCCCTGAAACACATAGCGAGGCAGTGGAGATACTGGCGAAGAATGATGTTCTTGACGCAGCGTTTGCGGAGCGCTTAGCCCCTGCCCTTGGGTTCAGAAACATTCTTGTACACAAATATGAAGACATTGATCTGCAGAAGTTACATGATTTTTTGCAACGGACGGCAGATTTCGAAACATTCTCACAACAAATAGCGCAGTATTTAAAAAAGAAGCAATGATCCAAACGTTCGGATCCCATTTCCTTGCCAGTGTCACTCTCCTAGTGCACGTGTCGTCGACAGCAAGACAGCGGCTACGGACCTGACGGAAAGTTTAATAAACAGGTCGACACATAATAAACCATGGGCGTAAAGGTAAAAGAGGACTTGTTAACAATTAAGGACGTCATCCGCAAGCCAGTTCAGTTTCGTCAGGCTGGGGACGAAGCAGACCAGATTTATGCACAACTCAACGCACTGACAGAGAAAGTTGATGAAATGCACGATAAGCTCTTATCAGAGAAAGATAATCCTGCGACGCTCAAACGCAAAAAGCAAATCATTGCCGCCTTACAAGAAGCAGGCTACTTGTCGGCGACAGCATTAGGCCAAAAACTCCAATTGTCACGGACTCGTTCTTCAGAATACCTCAACAAATTGGTGGACGAAGGAATTATCGAAAGCTTTACCAAAGGCCGCAAGAAATATTTCCGCGTTATTGATCAGTAGGAGGGGTACGATGCGTCGAATCATTGGAGTGATGTCGGGCAAAGGTGGCGTTGGCAAAACCGTCTCTGCGTTAAACCTCTCTATGGCCGTGCACCAGCAAGGAGAGAGCAGTATGCTAGTTGATGCTGACCTCAACAATCCGAATATTGGTCTCCACCTCGGTATCTATAATTTTCCCACCGCTCTCAATGATGTGCTAGAACAAGAACAGAGCATTATGGAAGCTCTACATATCCATCCGTCAGGTCTCCGTATTATCCCATCCTCAATCTCTCTTCACTATTTACACACCAGCCCCTATCACCTAGAAAGCTCGTTACAGTCCTTAGATGGCTTCGTCTTTGTTGATTGCGCGCCTGGATTTGGTAGAGAAGTGATCAACACATTAGAGGCCTGCGATGAAATCATAGCGGTCACTAACCCTATATTCCCCTCAGTTGTCGGCTGTATGCGCTTGATAGAAGTCGCTAAAGAAATGAACACCCCGATTCGTGGTATCGTTGTCAACAATCTCGGCACGCGTGAAGTGTCTGATGAAGAAATCGGCTCCATTTGTGGGGTGCCAGTGTTAGGAACAGTTCCCTATGACCGCACAGTTGATGCCAGCATTATGGCCAAACAGCCACTTGTCTCTCATGCACCGTACAGTCGAGCAGCCGAGGCACTGCAACACGTGGCCAGTGATATATCCGGCATAGAACATAAGTCACCACGATTCCGGCGTATGCGCCATCTCCTGTCTTCAATGCAAAATATGCCATTACTCGACAACAACCGCTGATGAAGACTGTTGCATCTGTTCTTCTAATTGCTGTATCCGTTGTGTCAGATACTCCACTTTCTCTTCTAGCGCCTGCACATGCTGATCTACCTTCTGATTACTATTATCTACTGCATGTGTCCCAATTGTTTGCTCATACTCTTTCAGTTGCTGCTTCAGAACATGAGACGTCCGTTGTTTATATTCTTCGGTCATCGTCTCCAGACGTTGTTGCAATTGCTGCTCAAATGAATCCAGAGTTTCAGCGAAATTTTCATAATTGCCAGAACTCTTAATACCTTTAATTAACTTAACATACTGGTCTACATCATCCCGCACTGATTGCATTTCCTCCATCAACTGCGTCTTTTCTTTCTCAAACTGTTGCAACTTGTTATCGACTGTTGCAACCATCTCCTGCTCACGTTCCTGCATCGATTCCGCTACATCCGTTTTTGTATTGTCCATTTCCGTATGCAGTGCGGTCTTGGTGTCAGCCAGCGTATGTTCCACTTCAGAAACAGTATCTTGTAATTGTTGTTTCACTGTTTGCTGTGTCTCTGCAAACTGGTTTGACACTTCTTGCGGTATAGTGTTCTCTTCTAGACTAGCTATCTTACCGCCGACCCCTTCCTCTATCTGCTCCACCCACTCCCTTACAGCAGAAATACGTTCCTCAACATCCGTAGTTATATCATCTTTCTGCTGCTCCACCGCTTCTTCCAGCGTTTGTTGCTTTTGCTGTAATGTCTCCACCGTATCAGTCAACGAAGATAATGTGTCATGCAACTCAGAACTCACCGAATCCAATTGCTCTTCAAACTCTTGCGTAGTATTGGACACCATCTCCTTTAACCCCTGTTCTTTCTCTGCTAACGTTGCCTCAAACGCTTCTTGTTGTTCTTGTACAGTTTCTACGGTATCGTGTAACCGGGCAATTTTTTCTTCAGTAGAAGAGAGCGAATCATTCACTGTCGTTCGCATATCGTCCTCTAGCTGCTGCTGGCTTTCCTGTAATTGTGCCACA
>JAHENU010000022.1 GCA_018609855.1 Candidatus Nanohaloarchaea archaeon
GGCTTTGAATATACAACAGGTACTGGTTTATTAGAGACCGATGATATTGTGCAGGCCATCACGTATGCAGCTGATAACAATGCCTCAATTATCAGCATGAGCTTTGGTGGAAGCACTTCCCCGCAATCACTGGAAAACGCTATAGAATATGCAGCAGATAAAGGTGTGTTGCTTATTGCCTCTGCCGGCAATGCCGGTGATACGGATAAATCATATCCAGCCGGCTATCCTGAAGTAATTGCTGTCGGAGCGACTGACAAAAATGGAGGAAAAGCTTCATATTCACAATATGGTGCCTGGGTTGATCTGTCAGCACCAGGAACCAGCATCCATAGCACGTATGTCGACAACGCCTATGCAGACGCCTCAGGCACTTCAATGGCAGCCCCATATGTAGCGGGGACTGCTGGCTTACTTGGGCCTCACTTGTCACATGGCTCCCGCTCCAAGACAATATTACGAACGGCGACCGATCCAATCAACACCAGTACTTATGTAGGAATCGGCGAGATCAACGTAAGTCATACTGTCAACCTGCCAGCTGATATACCACAACCCCGAATAGAGACCGCCTTGGATGACAGCACTGTCAATCGCACAACAGTCATCAATGGAACGGTGACTGGTAACGGCACTAGTAATTGGACAGTACAGTATCGCAACGGCACCTATACAGGCAATTGGACTGCTGTGACCACAAACACCGTTACTTTGCCAGCAAACATCACTGCATCACTGGATACACGGGCATTGGCCAATACGGAATATTCTATCCGGCTGCGAACAGAGCAGAATGGTACAGTGACAGAAGACAGGACACAGGTTACAGTACAAAATAACTATTCACAGCCAGAAGTAGAAATGCAGCAACCACCAAACAATGCCACTTATATTACCCCCAACATCACTTTCAATGCCTCTGTGTACGCCAATGCCTCCCTCACTAACGTCTCTCTCTACGGTAACTGGACGAGCACCGAGCAGGTATATACTACAGTTGCTCACAATGGCACGGAATATACGTTCACCGTCAATCTTGCCAATACAACAGGAACTTATTCTTGGTACATTAAAGCCTGTTATTCTGCCGTCTGTACTGAGTCGACACAACATACCTTTCAACGACAAAAAGCCAACGTCACGCTGAGCAGTCCAGCCACCAATTACACCACAAACACATCCACTGTACAATTAGAGTGGACAGTACAAAGCGCATTACAATCAAACGCACAGTGTCATTTCTCCCGACACAATGCAAGCGATCTGAATCTCTCAAACAACGTTTCTGTAAATATGCTGACAAACGCTTCTCTCTCACTGACAAACGGCACCCATCACTGGCAGATCGCCTGTACCTTAAATAATACTACCGTGACCAGTGACCAACGCACGCTGACAGTTGATCAAATACCGCCACATATTACCAATCGTACACCCGGCAATGCAACACACGCAAATGCACAACCACTCGCCTTTCGTTGGGATGCAAATGACACGAATACAGAGATAGCTACCTGTCAATTAACTGTCAATGCAACTACAACCCATGCCGCTAACAACTACACAATAACAACCAACCGATCACTGACAGAGGGCACCTATCACTGGCAGATTACCTGTAACGACACGGCCGGGAATCAGCAGACAACGGCAACACGCACTCTCATCGTGGACCGTACCCCGCCAGATCCTAACCTCAGTATCACCTCCAATGTGAGTGTACCAACACCTGAGCTCAGTTATTCTTTCAACGTTACCTATGCCGACCCAGTTAAAAATAGCTCGCTTACCATCCACAATAGCACTATGGTACTCTGCCACAACTGCACCAATGCTACTGCCACCGTGCACCCATTCTCCTTCGGAAAACATCAGCTGACAGTCAATAGCAGTGATCACGCCGGCAATAGCAAAAATACTACAATTTCTTTCTCCATAGTGCGTGACACAGATAATGACGGTATTGCTGATGTAAATGAAACAGATGCAGATAATGACAGCATCGCCGATACAAACGATACCTTCATCGGCACCGTGCACAATATACGCAACACCACACCGATCACCATCACACCGAAAACAGGCAACAACACTGGTAAGCAGAACATGACCATACGAGCTAATACCTCCACTGCAGTCACATTCACACATAATGTTTCAGCAACAGCGCTGCCCTTATCGCCAATAACCATAATCTACAACACTTCTGGCGCTGCCGGATTTGTACAAGTTACCGGGCTTCAGCAGACAAAACCGGGCAAACAGCTATATGTGCCACGTCTTAACACATCTGACATGCATCACAGCGTATGTGTAAAAGATGCACGGCTCCAATCCAGCGCAACTTTTACTGAGGCCTGCACCGGCGTAAATGAAACTTATATACGCTGTAACGCTACAGGATCGCCGACATGTGCACCGGCGAACAATGGCAGCGCATGGCAGGTTACCAATCTCTCCCATTCAGCAGTCACCACACTGTGCACTGAAAACTGGATGTGTAGCGGATGGTCCGGCTGTAGCAACGGAACACAAACACGCAATTGCACAGATACCAATGCATGCGATACAACAGCACGAAAGCCGGCAACGCAGCAAGCATGTGCTGTGTCACACACGACCAACGCAAACAGCGATGATGCCAGTAGTGGTGGCGGAGGAGGTGGCAGCGGTAGCACTGGTCGCAGTGGAGCAACAACTTCATATGCGCCAACAACCACGACAACTTCCGATACACAAACAAAGGGCACTGTTACGCACAATGTATCACACACTACCAATCGCACGATTGCCATCATCTCTAACACCACCATACACCTGATTGGCTCCAACAATAGCCAACTGCTCACTGCCTCTCTGCGTAATGGAACAGCGGTGCTCTCGTCTGAACAGAATACCTTTCGCTCGGCCTCCTTTCAGGTACACAATAATAGATCGCACACACTGCAGTTGACGGCAACTGCGGCGAATGCCACTCACATACAGCTGTCAGTACAGCCAACACAACCGAACAGAGCCTCAGAGACATATGAAAACGTAACACTGCTGCAGCAGCCGACGGGAATCGAACAGATGCAAATCACACAACAACCAAAGACAGTGGTAACAGAAACAACACTAGACATAGTAAAGGCCTTTATTGCTATATTGCTGAGCGGTATCGGCATCCTCTACCTTATCCAGCATAGGAAACGGGCACAGTTCACAACGAAGCGCCATGCAGACAAGCTCGGCATACGGACACATGTCAAGTACCACCGGCAGACCGCCACAGACACATAATGCTTGCTAATTTATTTATACCCACGGCACGCAGTAAATACTATGCAGCGAAGCCCGTACCAACATATTATCATTATTTTCTGTCTTCTAGCATTAGTGAGCACAGGGCATGCTGTTTCTTACACTGCGTCACTTACACCGCAGACAGCTACTTTGTACCCGCAACAGACCGCACAATTTAATCTTACTGTGAACAATACAGGAGATGAAGAGAAAGCGTTTTTCATATATACACAAAGTTCCAAACCAAGCTGGTATGGACAAAAAGACACGACAGTGCACGTTCCGGCACACACTGCTAAATATACTATTATCTATGCCACTCCCCGCAATCAACCACTGTCCGGTAATCATGGCTTTTTTGCTTACGTCTATCCGCGGTCAAATGAAACACAGTCACAGCGGTTAGAAGGCATTGTCTCAGTTGTGCGCAATCAAAGCATTCTCCTGCAGTCTTTCAACGCCAACCAACGCCTGTTTAAGCCCGGAGACACTCTCACTCTCACGACCGCATTACAAAACGTCATTCAGAATAATATTGTCAACCATTCCGTTGTATTTCACGTAGGACAACAGCAGAAAACCATCTCCGTACCATTACTACAATCAGGACAGAGCATGGATGTCAGTGCAGATTTTCAATTATCTGAAACGGCAGCAGGCGATATACCGGTCTCTATGCAATTATTGAACGGCAATGGTAAGCAAATTAGGCAGGAACAGTTTACTATCTCTATTGCTTCTGTCGAAGATATTGCTATAGACCGACAGACGGCTGACCGGATTCTGTGGAAAGACCATCAGATCACTATTCAAAATAACGGCAATGTGGAAAAAAGCACAGTGCGAGTTAATGACCAGCTATCACTATTCGGTGGCTGGCTCATGTCTTCCCAGCATACGATTGCCACACAAGAACGACAGGGGCTCCAGACAAACGTAACATGGGTTGTCAACAACATAGCGCCCGGAGAACAAATAACGATCCACTATCGCGTCAATTATTACATACTCTATCTAGCTTTGGCCCTACTTGCCATTGTTATCTACATTGGCTTGCAAGAATTTAGAACAGTATCGCTGGTGAAACGGGCCTATAAGAAAAAAGACACGCATACCGTCCATTTGCATGTAACTAACCATACAAAACGAAGAGCGAATAAAGTGACTGTGACTGATTTTGTTCCTGATACCGTTGTATTAGACTCAGACTTTGAAGTTTCAGCACCGAAGACTCAAAAAACAGAACAAGGCACCTATTTGACATGGGATGTTGGTAGCCTCGCCCCTGGAGAGGAACGCATTCTCAGTTATAGATTTACACCAAAGGTGCATACAGAAGAAACCGTGACGCTTGAATCGGCACAAATGGAATATGTTATGCGGAAC